>VHAW01000053.1 GCA_016872225.1 Sphingomonadales bacterium
GTTTTTTTGGCTTTGGGGTCTAAGCGTAGTTTTTCAAAGAGGACTTCCCCCATTTGCTTGGGAGAGGCAATGTTAAATTCTTGACCGGCCAAGTGATGGATGGATTTTTCGAGGCGTTGCAGGTCCGCTTCCAGAGAGGACGAAAATTCGCACAGCACCCGGGTATCCAATCGGATACCCTCCCGCTCCATGGCGGCCAGTACCGGCACCAAAGGACATTCGACCTGAAGGAACAAAGGCATTTGCCCCATCCTTTCTAATTCTGCTTTCAATACCGCGTACAAGAGGCGGGTAAGGTCGGCATCTTCGGCGGCATAGATTGCCAACGCTTCGTTGGGAACCTCGCGCATGGTTTTTTGGGGTGTTTTGTTACCCTTACTTTCTTTGATTCCGATCAAATCTTCAATCGGGATGGGACGATAATGCAAGTATTGTTCCGAAAGCCTGTCCAGGCTGTGTTTGCCTTCGGGGTCTAGCAGGTAATGGGCCAGCATGGTATCCCATAAGGAACCCTGAGGATAGAAACCGTAGCCGGCCAAAACCTGCAAATCAAATTTGAGGTTATGCCCGATCAGGGTACGGTTAGGATCGCAGAGCAGGGGACGCAAGCGATCAAGCCATGCTCGGCAGGCTTGGTCCTCATCGGGAAGACGCACAAAGACGGCGCGGTGATCCTCCCAGGCTACCGAAAAGCCCACCAAACCAGCTTCGAGGGGGTCCAGGCCGTCGGTTTCGGTGTCGAAGGCCCAGGTGCTTTGGACGGCCAGGGTTTGGAGGAGGTCCCGGTATTCGGCTTCAGTCTGCACCAAGGTGTAGGTCTTGTCCCCGTCGTCGTAGGTGCTTATGGCTTGTCCGGCTGGGGTCGCCTCAAAGAGGTCAAGGGCCGCTGGGGCTTTTGATGCAGTCGCCGGGGCAGTAGCCTTCATGCCCGCGCTTATTGGGGCGTTCGCGGTTGCGGTCCCCGTCCCTGCCGTTGCGGCCACGCTGTGGGATTCAAAGCCCGGGGGTACAAAGGCCGCGGGATGGTCCAAGACCCGGCGGGTAAGGGTGCGGAATTCCAACTCGTCGAAGAGTTCGGCCAAAGCTTCCCGGTTATAGGGTTCCCATAACAAATGATTGGGTTCAAAGGCAATAGGGACCGTGGTATCGATGGTGGCCAAGCGCCGGCTTAACAAAGCCTGATCCCGGAAGTCTTCGAGGTTTTCGCGGACTTTGCCTTTGAGCTCCCTGGTTCGTAACAACAATTCGTCCATAGAGCCATATTCGGCAATAAGCTTTTTGGCAGTTTTTTCGCCAATCCCGGGAACTCCCGGGATATTGTCGGAGGCATCTCCCCAAAGTCCCAAGATATCAATGACTTGCGAAGGCCTTTGGATTTCCCATTTGGCGCAGATTTCGTCCACCCCCAGGATTTCGATACCTTGTCCCGAACGCGCAGGTTTGTAGATATGCACAAAGGGCCGGACCAATTGCCCAAAGTCTTTGTCGGGACTCACCATAAAAACTTCAAAGCCGGCATCCGCGCCCCGGTGGGCCAGGGTTCCAATAATATCGTCGGCTTCAAAGCCCGGCAGACGCAGGATCGGGATTCGAAAAGCTTCAATGAGGCGGTCAATATAGGGCAGGGAAGCCGCCAGATCTTCGGGCATTTGATCGCGCTGCGCTTTGTAAGCCTCAAATTCCTTGTGCCGGAAGGTGGGCTCGGCGGTATCGAAGGCTACGCCGATATGGTGCGGACGTTCTTTTTGAAGCAAATCCAGGAGGGCCAGGGCAAAGCCAAAAACGGCGCTGGTGTTGAGGCCCTTGGAATTGTAACGGGGATTTTGGGCAAAGGCAAAGTAAGCCCGGAAAATCAGGGCCATGGCATCGAGTAAAAAAAGCCGGGGATGCCGGTTCGGATTTGTCATGGCTTTAAAAGTACGGAGAGGGAAGGCATAACTTTGGGACGTTTCAGATCTCCGTTTCTATCTCGCTACAATACCCCTATTCTACTCTTTATTTCCTTACTTCATGAACGAAATCCATCCTCAACCCGGTTATCGCATTGAAAAAGACACCATGGGCCAGGTCCAGGTCCCTGAGGACCGTTACTGGGGCGCCCAGACCGAACGTTCGCGAAATAATTTCAAAATTGGCCCTGAAGCCAGTATGCCTTTAGAAATTATACACGCCTTTGGGATTCTCAAAAAGGCGGCTGCCTATGCCAACCACGAATTAGGGGTTTTGGAGGTGGATAAGCGGGATGCTATCGCCGAAGTCTGCGATGAGATCATCGCCGGTACCCTGGATAGCGAATTTCCCTTGGTGATTTGGCAAACAGGGAGCGGAACCCAGTCCAACATGAACGTTAACGAGGTGATTGCGTACCGGGCCCATGTCCGCCGCGGTGGTCTCTTGAGCGATACAGTGAAATTCCTGCATCCCAACGACGATGTTAACCGTTCGCAGAGTTCCAACGACACTTTCCCCACGGCCATGCATATTGCAGTCTATACGGCGGTAGCGGATCGCACCTTGCCCTCCATCGAAGGGCTCCGTAACACCTTGAACAACAAGGCACAGGAATTTACCTCCCTAATCAAAACGGGACGGACGCATTTTATGGACGCCACCCCGCTGAGCCTGGGGCAGGAATTTTCGGCCTATGTGCAGCAGCTGGACAACGGAATGCGTGCGTTGACGAGCGCGTTGGACATGGTGGCCGAGCTGGCTCTGGGGGGGACGGCGGTGGGAACGGGTTTGAACGCACCCCGCAATTACGACAAGGTTGCGGCTTCGTTCATCGCTCGTTTCTCGGGCAAGCCTTTTCGGACGGCGCCCAACAAATTTGAAGCCCTGGCCGCTCATGATGCTTTGGTCGAAATTTCAGGAGCCCTGCGTCGCGTAGCGGTTTCGTTAATGAAAATCGGCAACGATATCCGTATGCTTTCCTCGGGACCCCGTTGCGGGATTGGTGAAATTATCATTCCTGATAACGAACCGGGTTCTTCCATTATGCCAGGCAAAATCAATCCCACTCAGTCCGAGGCGTTGACCATGGTGGCAGCCCAAGTGATGGGGAACGATGTGGCGGTGGGAATTGGCGGTTCCAACGGACATTTTCAACTTAATGTTTTCAAACCGATGATGGCTGCAAATGTGTTACAATCGGCTCGCCTTATCGCCGATTCCTGTCATTCGTTCCGTACCCATTGCGCGGAGGGTATCCGTCCCAATTCCGACGGCTTGACCAAGCATCTGAACAATTCATTGATGCTGGTCACTGCCCTCAACCCGCATATCGGTTACGACAAGGCCGCAACCATTGCCAAAACCGCTCACCGCGAAGGCCTTACCCTCAAAGCCGCAGCCATGCAACTCGGCTACCTCACCGAGGAGGAATTTGATCGCTGGGTCGATCCCTCGCAGATGGTTTAATGAAGGATGGTTTTGTGAGATGTTTTGAGGCAACTGCATGTGATAAAAGGCGGATTTTATTGGTGCCGCTGGATTGGGGGCTAGGGCATGCCACCCGGTTGGCATCGTGGGTGCAGGAGGCGGTGGATCGTGGAGATAAGGTTTGGATTGGGGGTAGTGGTCAAAGCGGGGCGTGGTTGAAAGCTCGTTTTCCGGATTTGCCCTATGAGGAGGCGCCGACTTGGACTATTCAGCATACGAGCAACCTGGCCTGGGATTTGCTCAAGTCTTGGCGTTCTTACCGAAGATCTCTGAGGGACGATAAACAATGGGCTACCGATGTCGTGCGCCGATTGAAATTAACGCATTTGGTGAGCGATCATCGGCTGGGCCTGCGAGCACAGGGGGTTGACGGCTCTTTGGTGCATCATGTGTTGATGATGCATCAACTTACGATGGCCCTTCCTTTGCTATGGCGATGGCCTAGGGTTATGCAATGGGTTTCACTGATGTTATGGGGAATCCTGCGCCCGTATTGGTCCTCTTTTGATGAAATTGTGATTCCGGATTCAGCGCACCGTGTCAAAGCCTTGGCTCCCCATCTTTCTCACTTCCCATGGGTTAAGGATGGTGAGCAGTGGTCTATCAAGCGTGAAGAGCTAGGCAAGACCCCTCGCTTTCGATACACGGGTTGGCGTAGTCGCTTTGAAGGGATGCCACCAAGGACCAAGGGCTTTGTTCAGAACTTATCTCAAGCAGGCTCGTCTATCCTGGTGATCTTGTCTGGTCCCGAACCGGCACGTTCCCGCTTGGAGGCCAAAGTGATTACGCAATGGCAAGCGTGGTACTCTGCGGAGGAAGGGAACCATACTCAGGGTTATTATGACGGGGGTCAACCTGAAGAATTGTGGCTGGTCAGAGGTGTTCCAGATTCCCACGGAGCCGTAAATGGAGTCGTAAACGGGACCATTCAAGGAATCCGCACGATGAAAGCCCTCCGAGTTTGGGATTCTCCGGATGACCAAACCATGTATTCGTTGTTATTAAAGGCCGATTGGATTGTCGGAAGACCGGGTTATTCCAGCTTGATGGATTACGCCTGCTTAAGGGCCGCGGTAACCGACGGTAAGCCTTGGCGATTCTGCGCCGTGCAGGCGAGGGGGCACAGCGAGCAAGCCTATTTGGGGCAGCGGTTGAAGTGTTTGGGACAGGCTGATTTTCGAAACGAAAACACCTTCGATTTACGCGAGGCTTGGCTAGACCGAATCAAGGTTAAGTTTACTTACTCATTCCCCTAATCGCTCAACTTTGTCTTCCACGGAATCGACACTTCCCACAGTCCCCTTCAGGCTACTTGTGGTGGTGGACCAGGTCAGTCCACGGTTGACCTATGTCTTGAAATGGACTCTGCGTGATAGGTTGGGAATAGACTTCCAAACTCGTGAAAGCGATTCTGAAAGCGCCAAAGCGATCGAAAACCGACTTCAAGAGCAAAATCCACTAGGTCAGAGCTTCGATGGTGTCTTGTACTACGGAGAAAGGCCTGCCTTCAATGGAGCGGTATCCTTAAAGGCGGAGGGCTTATTGCATGAAAAGGAGATTCAACCTTATACCGAGAAGGATCCCGGTCGGCCTTGGGTAGGTTGTCTTCGTCGCATGGATGACCAGGGAAATTCATTCCTAGCGATGTTTCCGACGGAGCATGAACTAGGGCATGACCCTTTGGCCGGGATTTTCTGGATGCTGAGTCGGTACGAGGAATATCAACGCCCTGAGCGGGATATCTTAGGGCGATTTCCGGTGACGGCCTCTTGGTTGGCCCGCGAAGGAGTTTTGGAAATACCTTTGGCGGACTATTATGCGGAGCAGCTCGGGCATTGGTTGTCCAAGAACTTTGCGGATTATACGGTTCCGAATCCTGCCAGGGTGGTACAACCTACCGTCGATGTGGATTTGTGTTACAGTTATCTTGGCAAACCATTCCTTCGCCAAGTAGGAGGATGGTTGAAGGACATTCTCCAAGGGTGTTGGCAGGATGTTGTGTTGCGAATTCGCGTCTTGATGGGTCTGGCCTACGATCCCTACGATAGCTACGCCGCCTTGCAGGACCTGCATCGACGATGGGAGACTGCCTCCGCTTTATGCAAAAAGCCGCTATACTTCTTTTTAATGGCGGATTACGGGGGCTTGGATCAAGGTCATTCTCCTCAAAGCCGTTATTTGCACCGTGTTATACGTTTTCTACAAGATACCGGTGCGGAAATAGGCTGGCATCCTTCACTTCGATCCAATACAGATGAGGCCTTTGCTATTCAAGAGAAAACGGCTTTGGAGGCCTTGGTGGGGAAGGTATTTGCTTCTCGGCAACATTATTTGGCGTTGAATTTGCCCGAGCGAGCGGAACGATTGGAAGCTATGGGCCTACGGTTTGAGTACAGCATGGGCTTTGCCGAGAGACCTGGATTCAAAGCGGGGACCCTGCATCCCTTCGGGTTCTATGATCTGGCCAGAGAACAAGAACTTCCTCTGCTCATGTTTCCGGTGGCGGTGATGGATGCTACTTTGCGGCACCATCTGAGTCTGAACCCTGAACAGGCCTGGGAACGGGTACAACCCGTGCTGAAAGCATGGGAACGCTACGGCGGTTTTTTTACGTTGTTATGGCATAATTCGACGGTGGATTCAGGACCAAGTGCATCGAAGGATCAGGATCATTGGAGAGTTTTTTATCAAAAATGTTATGAAAAAGTCTTGGACTTGGCGAACCCGTCAGCCTTGATTTCCATCCCTTCCCACGGCTCTTTAATTGAGGGCCATTCTTGTGAACAAGAAGGAATTACAGAGGGCAGGTGGACTGTTCGTGCCTTGACTGCGGCAGAGCGTAAAGGTTGGGATGCAGCCCTGCCCCCGGCGGTTTCGGTGTACCATCGCATAACGTATTTGAATCATTGTTTGGGTCGGCAATGGTCCTTACTCCTATCGCCAAATCAACGATGGGCGATGCCTATTCCAGGGGGTCTGGCGGCATGGATCAAAGTTCTTCGTCAACCCTTGATGGTCCAGCATTACCAAGTCCTAAGGGTGGAAGTTTGGGAAGGTCAGATCCGACCATCCCCGGAGGTTAGTTTGGCTAACGAGCATATTTACGCGTCCTTGCTCAAGTTCTTGGACCGTAGTTACGCTTGGGTGGATTGGCAATTGGATTGCCCGGAACGTCCAGGGTCCCTTGTAGAGCTGCTTCCTGGCCCTCGGTGGACTTGGGTTGCTAGGCCTTCGTATGTCATCGACGTGGGAACTTCCTCGAATGAAAAATGGAGGAATTACAGCGACCATCATCGCCGTTATTTACGATACCCGCTGGCAGATCAAGGGCGACAGCGCTTGGGCTGGGAGTTCTTGCCTTTTTCAACCTGGGATCAAGCTGTATCCCAAACTGGTTTAGAACAAACCCTGGAGTCTGGATTACACAGCAAACTTGGCTGGAATCGCCTCAAAATTCACAAGGCTAAGTTACTTATTCGCAATATGTTATCGGAAAATAAAGGAACCCTTTTCTTGCTTCGCAAGAGCGAAACTTGCTTTGCTGCTGCGGTGTTATGGCATTCAGGGAATACTTTGATTTATCAATTTGCGTGGGATAGCCCCCAGGGTCGTTCCGAGAGAGCCACGATGCATTTGGTACACAGTATTTTGGAATGGGCCCGCGCCCAATCCAATCCCGAAGGTCAGCCAACTTTTCGATTCCTTGATATGGAAGGCTCCGAGATTTCCGGACTTCAACGTTTCTATGCGGGCTTTGGAGGGGAGCCCCGACTCTATTGGCGAATTATCAAACGTATCGTATAAGAACAGGATTAGATGACGATATCCCTGGTCTGTTCTTCCTTGAGGAAGGACTCGATGTCTTGAAGCATAGTTTGGTAGGCTTCAGGGTTGATGAGGTAGCGTAAATGAAGATTCACATCTTCGAAGCAATGCAGGATGGAACCGTTATCCTGGATGCAGTATCCCTGCTTGCCTGGGATAAATGGACGAATGGGCCCCGCAAGGGTGTTGATGACCAGACGATCTTTGTCCGTGTCCATCGGGAGCCGTGATAGTTTGGCGTTGATGACCAGCAATCGATCTCGAAAATAAATGAGTTGATGTCGCTTGGCATAGGTTGTGAGCAGATCCTGACGGGTAAAAGCATGAACAATATCGGGTCTAATTCCCGGGATCGTCTTGCTAAAGGCAGGGTTAGCGATATCCAATTCAAGGAATGACGCCAAAGTCTCGTTGAATCTTTTTTCTACATCTGGCAAATCCTGAAGGTTATGGCGAAGGCTGGGGATCTTTAGTCCGTATTGGCGAATTTCGTGGTAGTGGTACAGTACGCTTTTGGAAAGGTGCCTGGTATCGTTGTCATCTTCTGTACGTCTGCGAGTACGCGATGGGCGGTTGTTCAAAATGTTGCCTAATTTCTCAATCAGAAGGGCGATGCTTTTCATATCGTAAAATTAGGTCAATTTGAGTCGAATTAGGTTAGATATGGGATTATGGATAGGTTAGTTCCAGGGAGCTTTCGGCGCGGAATACATCCGCGATAAGGCCGTTACGATCTACTTTGACAAAGAGGGGGGTGGCGTAGAGCACATAGGCCTCCACTGTGGGCCCTTGGCGACCAAGAGGATCCTGCAAGTGGGTCCATCCTGGAAGGGTGGCTATGGTGGAAGACCAATTCTGAGTAGAACCTCCGACGGAGATGGTTGTCACGGCCCAGTCGGAGTGCTTGGAGGACCACCAGCGGTAAAGTTTGGGTAATTGTACCAAACAATGATCGCAATCAGCAGCCCAGAACACATAAAGCCCTTCAGTGGGCTGCAGGTCAACAGCCTGACCAGCTGCGTTGACGAGGCTATTCAGACGAGGCGTCTTGGCTCCCTGACTGATGGGGGCATAGTGCCGGAGATTGTCTCGGAGTTTGCGTTCTAATTCGGGGTCGGAACATGAATTGTTTTCGGACAATTGGTGAGATAGCAATTGCAGGGCTTTGGGTTGTTGCATCTGCTGAAGACCAAGGCGTAAGAAATCGGCGACGGGAACCACGTACCTTGGGTTAGTTTTGAGGTGGTTCATAATGGATTCGACAAAGCGCATCGCTTGAATTTCCTCGGAATACACGGAATCGGGCTCAAAAAGGCGATAATATTCCACTACCATTTTGGGCAAAACATTATGGTATAAATGAACGGTATCGCTGAGGTCCATGAGGTTCAGGTAACGGCCAGGTTTGAGTTCATTGCGCAGGCGCTCCGGGCGATTGCCCACAAAAGGGGCTTCCAGGCCCAGAAGGCGCAGACCCAGATCCGAATCGGGGGCATGTATCCTGCGGATGAGCAGGGCTTCGGCGGCCTCCAGGCGCTCCACTTCGGCTTGGGCGCCTTGTAACATGGCGGTGGCTTGGGGAAATTCGACGGTCAACTGGTCTAGCAATTGCAATTGAAGCCGTAATTTGATAAGCTCGCTACGGGTATCGCGATAAATCTTCCAGGAGGTGCCGTGATGAATCAGGACCGAATCCGGTCCCAAGGCCTCAAAATGCAGGCCTTTTCCGTCCCATAACACCGCATTTTGGCCACCGGGCCATACCAATTGGTAGAAACCGTGGTAAGATTTCCCGGGCATTTCGAAACGCACCACGCCGCTGCTGTCCGCCTGAGTGATCGCTACGGTATCGGATTGATGAAGGCGAACGGTAGCTAGAACCACCTTGGTGCCCGGTTCCGCAGGGAGTTTGGCTATGAGCATATTGGCCTCCAGCGTTGCTTTGCTTCTTTGGGCTATAGCCATGGTAGCGTCCAACCCCAGAACTATTAGCAGAAGCCCTCCACGCATTGAAAAGAGCAAATTAGCAAGGGTCGTTTTGACCGGAAAATTATCGGAGAACCAAAGTCGTTGGAGGATGGGTATCATAAGCCTTAAAATTCATACAGGAACAAATATCGGCAGCCCAAGGATAACGATATTTGCGGCATGACAGATCGGCAAATAATTTTTTCGATGGCCGGGGTAAACAAGATCCTCCCTACCGGCAAGACCGTTCTCAAGGATATTTACCTCTCCTTTTTCTATGGGGCCAAAATAGGGGTCCTCGGTTTGAACGGCGCGGGTAAATCTACTTTGCTCAAAATCATTGCCGGATTGGACAAAAATTACCAAGGCGAAGTGGTATTTTCCCCGGGTTACAAGGTGGGTTATCTATCACAGGAACCGGAGCTGGACCCCACCAAAACGGTAAAGCAAATCGTGGAAGAAGGTGTGGGCGACACCATGGCTCTTTTGGTTGAATTTGATACCGTTTCGGCTGCTTTTGGCGAGGCGGATGCAGATTTTGACGTTCTTCTCAAACGTCAGTCCGAAATTCAGGAGGCCCTGGATGCTTCGGATGCTTGGAACATTGATACCCGCCTTAACATGGCGATGGAAGCACTTCAATGCCCCCCGGCAGATGCATTGGTTGAGCGACTTAGCGGGGGGGAGCGCCGCCGCGTGGCTCTTTGTCGTTTGTTGTTACAGGAGCCAGAAATTCTTTTATTGGATGAGCCCACTAACCACCTGGATGCCGAAAGTATCGATTGGTTGGAACAGCATTTGCGCCGCTACAAAGGCACCGTCATCGCTGTGACCCACGATCGTTATTTCTTGGACAATGTAGCGGGATGGATTTTGGAATTGGATCGAGGCGAAGGCATTCCTTACCAAGGCAATTATTCGGGATGGTTGGAACAAAAATCCAAGCGCCTAGCCCAAGAGGAAAAGAGCGAAAGCAAAAGACAGAAAACCCTGCAACGGGAATTGGACTGGGTACGCATGGCGCCCAAAGCCCGTCACGCCAAATCCAAGGCCCGTTTGACGGCTTACCACAAATTGCTGGACGAGGATATCAAAGAGAAAGAGGCCCGTTTGGAGCTCTTTATTCCGTCCGGACCCCGTTTGGGCAATACGGTGATCGAGATTGAGGGGGTGAGCAAGGCTTTTGGGGAGAGAACGCTGGTCAAGGATTTGACGTTTAGTCTGCCACCGGCCGGGGTGGTGGGCATCATCGGCCCCAACGGGGTGGGTAAAACCACCTTGTTCCGCATGATTGTGGGTCAAGAAAAGCCGGACAGCGGAACGGTACGTATCGGGGAAACGGTGCAGTTGGCCTATGTGGACCAATCCCACGATGATTTGATTCCGGACAAGACGGTGATTGATCTGATCTCCGGGGGAACCGAATACGTGATGGTGGATGGTCGCCAAGTGAATGCGCGGGCTTACCTCAGCAAATTCAATTTTACGGGTTCGGACCAAAACAAAAAACTCAAGGACCTTTCCGGCGGGGAGCGCAACCGGGCGCATTTGGCGCTGACCCTCAAGCAGGGGGCGAATGTTCTTCTCTTGGACGAACCAACCAACGATATCGATGTGAATACGTTGCGGGCTCTCGAAGAGGCCATCGAAAATTTCCCGGGTTGTGCGGTCATCATATCGCACGATCGCTGGTTTTTGGACCGGGTGTGCA
>VHAW01000054.1 GCA_016872225.1 Sphingomonadales bacterium
ATTGTATTGACCCGACGACTTTTGGTGCTGGAAAATCGTGTTTCTGTATCGGCCCTGGTGCGCCGAGCCTACACTACCAACGATCAGGCGGAAGCCCAACAACTTGATTTGGAGCTGGGCATGGACAAGCTGGTGATTAACCAACCCGCCATGGATCTTAGCTTTCAAATCATGCAAAACGGGGATTGGAGTAGCCTACGAAACGGCCCCGCATTCCCTACCTTTTTGGGGGGCCAACAATGGTCCTACCGGGCACAGCCTGAACTTGTCTTTCCAGGCAACAACGAATACAGGTCTGTGGATTTGCGCACGGTAAGGGCACCTGGACGAAGAATTTCCCGAATGGTACGTACCGTGGACGGGTATCAAGCCTGGGTAGAGAACGACCAATCCCTTGCCAACAAACCCCATTTCAGCCAACCCGATTTGAACGGTCGTTCTCTAATCCAGAATTTTGAGCAAAGAGTCCCTCAGACAGAATCCGAATACGTATGGACCACCTTTGCCCTCGAACCAACCCTTAGCGAGACTTGGGGAAATATTTATTTGCAGGGTGATTTTGGCCGGCCAGCTTGCGATGATAACATGCTGATGGAATGGCAACAAGAAAGCGGCTTGTATGTGAAATCCCTGTATCTCAAGCAAGGATTTTACGATTACCGCTACCGCATTGGAGAAGAGTCCTGCCGAACAGCTACCCTGGAAGGAAGCCACAGCGATACCGAAAACGATTACGAAATCTTGGTGTACTACCACCCTCCAGCTGGAATGGCTTACGATCGTTTGGTGGGTTATACCAAGATCAATTCCATGGGGCAGAAAAGCCGATAAAATCTATAACAATTCATTAGCCAGGTTTGCAAGATCCGAGCGCTCACCTTTCTCCAGGGTGACATGGGCAAAGATGGGCTGTCCTTTGAGCTTGTCCACAAGGTAGGAAAGACCATTGGAGTGGGCATCCAAATACGGGGTGTCGATTTGGTTGATATCGCCGGTGAAGATAATTTTGGTACCCTCCCCCGCCCTAGAAATGATGGTTTTGACCTCATGCGGCGTTAAATTCTGACCTTCATCCACAATAAAACAAATGTTAGAAAATGAACGTCCACGAATATAGGCCAGGGGAACAATGCTCAATTTCTCCTGCTGGATCATTTCGGTGATTTTCTGAAAATCCTTGTCACTTTCTTGGTACTGGTTTTGAATGAACTTAAGGTTATCGTACAAGGGTTCCATGTAAGGATTCAGTTTGGATTTGATATCCCCCGGGAGGTACCCGATATCCTTGTTGCTAAGGGGCACGATGGGTCGGGCCATATAAATTTGCTTGTACTGCCTTCGAGACTCCAAGGCTCCGGCCAAGGCAAGGAGCGTCTTGCCTGTACCAGCAATGCCTTGCAGGGTCACCAGGCGGACCCTGTCGTTGAGGATTGCATGCAAAGCAAAAGCCTGTTCAGCATTGCGAGGCTTAATTCCGTAGGCAACCCTTTTGTCAACTCTGGTCATTTCTTCACGAAACGCATCGTAACAAGCCATGACCGAATCCTTGCCATTGCGAAGAATAAAGTACTCGTTGGCCTTGGGCACGGAAATCCCAAAATCCAATACCGGGGCAAAACCATCCTTGTATATCCGATCGATTATGGCCGAATTGATGCCGGTGCGAATGGATTTGCCGGTATAGACTTCTTCCAAATTCTTAATCTTCCCAAAGCGATAATCTTCAGCCTCCAAGCCCATTGCTCTGGCTTTGATGCGTAAATTAACATCTTTAGTAACCAAAATAACAGGACGTTCTGGATAGGTTTCCTTGAGATGTAATGCCGTGTTAAGAATCCGATGATCGGCTTTATGTTGCCCAAATACTTTATGAGCATCCACCGAGGCATCCTCCCTCATCTCCACTCGCAAGCGGCCTCCTGATGCTCCGGGGATATCAATCCAATCCAATAATTTTCCAGATTGAGAAAGTTGATCAAGGAATCTAATAATTTCTCTCGCTTCAAAATTGAGGCTATCGTTGCCCTTCTTGAAATGATCAAGTTCCTCCAACACTGTAATCGGCAATGCGACATCATGCTCATGGAAATTATTTACTGAATGATGGTCGTGCAGCAAGACCGAAGTATCCAGAACAAATATTTTGAGTAATTTATTAACAACAGACGAAGCGGAAACGGAAGGCTTAACCGATGCTTTGGCGGACGGAAGAGGACTTTTGCGAATTCTAGGCATGGTCCGAATTTACAGCCCGGGGGGCCTCCCTTGCCTATCTTTATCCTCCCTTTCACCATTTAACGATTAATTTATGCAGCGAACCCTTTCCCCGAACGACCCTTGCCTAGTGGCGGTGGCCCGTACCCCTATTGGCAGCATGAGCGGCTCCCTGGCCGGACTTTCCGCCACGGCTTTGGGCAGCATCGCCATCGCTACAGCCCTCGAACGGGCAGGCCTCCAAAGCGACGATACATCAGGTGTCCTTGGGATCGACGAAGTCTATTTGGGCAATGTCATCAGTGCAGGATTAGGTCAAGCCCCGGCGACCCAGGCCGCTGTTGGCGCCGGCATCGCCAAAACCACCCCTTTTACCACGGTCAACAAAGTCTGCGCCTCGGGCATGAAGGCCGTTATGCTGGGTGCCCAGTCCATCGAATTGGGTCAAAATCGCGTGGTTATCGCAGGAGGCATGGAGAGCATGAGTCAGGTTCCCTATTATTTGGACCGAGCCCGCAACGGGTACAAATTTGGGCACGCCCAACTGGTGGACGGCATCCTCAAGGACGGCCTCTGGGATGTTTATCACCAATACCACATGGGCAATGCCGCTGAATTGTGTGCCCGTGATTTGCAAATCACCCGGGATGACCAAGATGCCTATGCCATCGAATCCTACCGCCGGGCCGCTGCAGCCTGGCAGCAAGGCAAATTCTCGGCCGAGTTAGCAACCGTTAAGGTTCCCGGTCCCAAAAATAGTACCACCACCGTTACCGAAGACGAAGACTATACCAAAGTTAATTTTGATAAAATTCCAGAACTCAAACCGGTATTTGAAAAAGATGGGACCGTAACGGCCGCCAACGCTTCCAACCTCAACGACGGGGCTTCGGCCGTGGTCCTTATGTCCTATGCCGAAGCCCAAGCGCGCGGTCTACAACCCCTTGCCCGCATCCTGGGCTATGCCGACGCTCAACAGGCCCCCGAATGGTTCACCACCGCCCCGTCCAAAGCCATTCCTTTAGCGATGCACAGGGCCGGTGTCACCGCCAAAGAAGTTGATTTTTACGAGATCAACGAAGCCTTTTCGGTGGTTTGTTTGGCCAACAATCGCCTGCTGAACCTAGACCCTGCCCAAGTGAATATCTACGGAGGAGGGGTATCCATCGGTCACCCCATCGGGAGCTCCGGTTGTCGTATCCTGGTGACCCTGTGCAGCGTTTTACACCAAGAGAATGGCCGCATAGGAGTTGCGGGCATTTGCAACGGCGGCGGAGGTGCATCGGCGATGGTGTTGGAACGGATTTAAATCACTCCTGCAGAAGCCTTACAATCCAATTTGGACCGATAGTCGGTATCTTTGGACGCGCTAAAGCGCAGGTTTCCCCATAATAACCTTGCGCCAACACCCTGGTCGGGTGGCCGAGTGGCTAGGCAGAGCTCTGCAAAAGCTCCTACAGCGGTTCGAATCCGCTCTCGACCTCCAAAAAGCGATTGACCTCAGCCGCCCAGAGTTCAGCAAATCATTCGTAGCGCAAGGCTTCAATGGGGTCTAAGGCAGCAGCTTTGGCAGCGGGATAATAGCCCGATAACAGTCCCACCAATAAACATAACACAATGCCGCTGGCCATCCAGCCCCACGGAATGATAAAGCCTATGCCCACCATCAGCGCAACCGAATTTCCGATGATAATTCCAAGGAAAATTCCTATTAGGCCACCAATCTGCCCGATGATCAAAGCCTCCAACAAGAATTGCTGACGAATGGCGGATTGAGTAGCACCTAAAGCTTTTCGGGTGCCAATTTCGCGGGTTCTTTCGGTCACCGAAACTAACATAATGTTCATAAGGCCAATAGCAGCCCCTAGCAAGGTGATTAGGCCTATCGATTTGGCTGCCAAATCAATAAAGGAAAGATTCTCGATCAAACTCCTCGCAAAACTATCGGATTTGGTGATGGCGAAATTATCAGGGTCTTGACGGTTAATTCGTCTTATGTTGCGAAAAAGACCCTTTGCTTCCTGCTCCGCGAAAGCGAGTTGCCTCGGTTCTGCTAAGGTGTAAGAGATCACATAAGAGCGATCCACCGAGGGATAATAGGCCTGTATATGTTTCAAGGGGATGACACATGCCCGGTCGCTGTTGTTTCCAAATCCAGAGCCTTTGGTTGCGATGATTCCGATGATCCGGTAACGGGAGCTCCCAACCGAAACCTGTTTACCAATAATACGCTCGTTTCCGAACAATTTGCGAGCCACTTCAGAGCCCAGGATAATGACCGCGGAGCCTCTTTGAAGCTCCACTGCTGAAAAATTCCGACCGTGGCTCAGCGAATAGCCTCCTACCTTCAGGTAATTCGCATCCGATCCCATGAGGGTCACGTTGGGATTGGTTTTGCGACCTCCGCCTTTGATAACCGCCGTCCAGCTAACATTGCCTGAAATGGAACCTTGGCCGGGGAATTCAAAACGCTCCGTAAAAGTCTCGGCCTCCTTGAAGGTAATGGGTCGGTATTGAACCCTGCGACGCCTGTTCCCGAACCCACTTGAGGTAGGCTTATTACGGATAACCAAGGTATTGGACCCCATGCTGGAAAAAGTCTCGGTGATGGATTTCTCCAAAGCATCAATAGAGGTTAAGATGCCCACCAAAGCCGTGATGCCAATACCAATAATCCCTGCCGTAAGCGAAGTCCTTAAGCGATTACCGCCCACGGCCTTCAAGGCAATTCGCAGATTATCGGTCCAACCCAAGGAAGTTGAGGAAGGTTTCATCGCCGAATTGAGGTTTCATGGGCTCCAAGATAGGTCCTGCAAGGACTTTGTCCTTAATTTCGCCAACCGCTAAAACTTTTAATCTTACGCCATGCCCTTTGATTTGGAAATGCTTCGCCAACATTACGCGCAGTGGAATGAGCGTTGCGCGGTGGTTCGCCAGCTCTGCAATCGACCCTTGACCCTCACGGAGAAAATTCTCCTGACCCATCTCTGGTCGGAATCAAGCGTTTCTCCGGCAGATTTAAAAAGGGGAGTTGATTATGTAGACTTTGCCCCTGACCGTGTCGCTATGCAAGATGCCACCGCTCAAATGGCTTTGCTTCAATTCATGCAAGCCGGTAAGCCCTCCGTCGCTGTGCCCAGCACCGTGCATTGCGATCACCTGATCCAAGCCAAAGCTGGAGCTGCCGCCGATCTCAGCGAGGCCGTGGACAAAAACAAAGAAGTCTTTGATTTCCTCTCCTCGGTTTCCGATAAATACGGTATTGGCTTTTGGAAACCAGGGGCCGGCATTATCCATCAAGTTATCTTGGAAAACTACGCCTTTCCAGGGGGGCTTATGATTGGGACCGATTCCCACACTCCCAACGCAGGTGGTCTGGGAATGATTGCTATCGGGGTGGGTGGAGCGGATGCCTGCGATGTCATGGCAGGCCTGCCCTGGGAGCTCAAAATGCCGCGGCTTATCGGCGTTCATCTGCGGGGTAAACTGAGCGGATGGGCTTCGGCCAAAGATGTGATTCTCAAAGTAGCCGGAATCCTAACCGTCAAAGGCGGAACCGATGCTATCCTGGAGTACTTCGGCGAGGGAGCCCAAAGTCTTTCTGCCACAGGCAAATCCACCATCTGCAACATGGGTGCAGAGATCGGAGCGACGACCTCCTTGTTCGGGTACGACTACCAAATGACCGAATACCTTCGGGGCACTGGCCGAGAGGATGTTGCCGTCATGACCGACGACATCGCTACCAACCTGACTGGTGACCCAGAAGTCTATGCCAACCCCTCAGCCTATTTTGATCAGGTAATCGAAATCAACCTGGATCAGCTTGAACCCCACATCAACGGTCCTTTCACCCCGGATCTGGCCTGGCCGTTGAGCCAACTCGCCGAGGCGGTTCGTAACAACGGTTGGCCTGCAAAGCTGGATGTGGGGCTCATCGGCTCCTGCACCAATTCCTCCTACGAAGACATTAGCCGCTCGGCTTCCATTGCGGCTCAAGCAGCGACCAAAAAGCTCAAGGCCCGTTCGGAATTTACCATCACTCCCGGCTCCGAGATGATTCGGTACACGGTCGAAAGGGATGGCCTCCTGAAACATTTTGATGCCATTGGTGGCGTGGTTCTTGCCAATGCCTGTGGCCCCTGCATCGGGCAATGGGCCAGGCACAGCGATGACCCGCAACGCAAGAACAGCATCATCACTTCGTTTAATCGAAATTTTGCCAAACGCAACGATGGCAATCCCAATACCCATGCCTTCGTCGCCTCTCCTGAAATTGTTACCGCCATGGCCATTGCCGGGGATTTGACCTTCAACCCCATGACCGATCGCCTTCTGAATACCGATGGTGTGGAGGTTACCTTGGACGAACCTCAAGGTTTGGCCTTCCCGCCCAAAGGCTTTGAGGTGGCCGACAGCGGCTATCAAGCCCCAGCTGCTGACGGGTCTTTGGTGAACGTCTATGTAAAACCGGATTCAGATCGCCTTCAATTGTTGGATCCTTTTGCGGCATGGGAAGGCACTGACCTTACGGGGATGCCTCTGCTCATCAAAGCTCAAGGCAAATGCACCACCGATCATATCTCCATGGCCGGGCCATGGCTCAAATACCGCGGGCATTTGGATAACATTTCCAACAATATGCTCATCGGGGCGGTCAATGCGTTCACCGGTCAAACCAATTCAGTCCGCAATCAAATAACGGGAGCTTATGGTGCGGTGCCCGAGGTGCAACGCACCTACAAAGCCGCCGGCATAGGCTCGGTAGTCGTAGGCGACGAGAATTATGGAGAGGGCTCATCGCGAGAGCATGCCGCCATGGAACCTCGGCACCTAGGGGTCAGGGTTATCCTCGTTCGGTCTTTTGCCCGCATTCACGAAACTAACCTCAAGAAACAGGGAATGCTGGCATTGACCTTTGCCAACAAAGATGACTATGATCTTATCCATGAAAATGACCGACTTGACCTGTTGGGTTTGAACGAATTCCATCCAGGTCAACCACTGCGCATGCGTTTGCAACATGAGGACGGCTCGGAACATTTCATCCACCTTAACCACAGCTATAACGAAGCGCAGATCGCTTGGTTCCGTGCCGGAGGTGCTTTGAACATTATTCGCGCCCAGGCTGAAGGAAAGTAGCCCAAGATTGGGGAATATGGCATTGCTTGAGGGATGAATTGGTTATACCGGCATAAAATCTAACTTCATAGCAAGGCACTATCTTCAATCTTTGTGCCATCCATGAAATTCCTCGACGCGCTTGCCCTTCAAATTTGCAATGCACAGCATCCGGCTCTGCATCGGGTTGAAATTATTTTTCCGGCCGTAAGACCAGTTGCACCCTTTCTTCATGCACTTTCGAGGCGATTAGGGAAGCCATCCCTTGCACCCGCTTGCCATGCCCTGGAGGAATGGGCCTACAAGTGCAGCGGACTCCGCAGGCCCAACCGTTTGCACCTGATTTCTCTGCTCCATCAAGCCTACCTCCATGCGGTAAAACAGGACGGATCTGTACCGGATAGGCCGGAGCAGTTCTTGGCTTGGGCATCCGGACTCCTGGGTGATTTTGAAGAGGTAGACTCCTATGTGCTGCCTTCCGAGGCTTATCCCTTCCCCGCCGAACAAGTATTCCGGTACCTGCATCAACAGAAGGCTATTGAAATCTGGAACCCATCGGGGGAAGAACCAACGCAGACCGAAATGGATTATCTGCACTTTTACAAATTGATCTACCCGATTTACCTAGAATTCCGACGGCTGTTGGAAGCCGAAGGTGTGGACTACCCTTCCGGTGCCCTTCGAAGCGTGTTGAATTCCATAAACGCCAAAGCTGAAACCAACCATCAAGCGGATGCGATGTACTGGGTTGGATTCGATCATGTGACCCCGTTATTACAAAGGGTTATCGAGGGCCTATATGGTACAACCAAAGTTTATTGGATTGCCGACAATGACCGATATTATCACGATAACAACGTGCACCTCGCCGGACATTGGTTAAGGCAATTGCCCACCACGAAACCTTTTTCGGAAGGAATACCGGCCATCGAACGCCTGTCTAAAGGAATTCCAGTTTTGAATCAATGTACCTGCTCGGGAACTATGGAGCAGATCGACGCGGGGATTGAACAAATCAAAATTTGGTTGAATGCCGGGATCGAGCCTGCTCAAATTGGTTGGGTTATCGGCGAATCCACCCAAGTTTGGCCCTTGCTTTTGCGTTGGGACTTGCCCGAAACCGGACTGCACCTGGATATGCCTTTGGATTTGCGTTGGACCTGCTCGTATTCCTGGGCTATGGCTTACCTGGAAATTCTCCAAGCCCTGCACTTCAAAGGCAAGGTAATTTCAGTGGATTGGAACAAGTGGATCAACAATCCGTTGTGGGCCAGCCTGAATTTGGGTCCCACGGAATGCTGTGGCGACTCCAATAACAAGCCCACCTTCCTATATGCTGAGTCTCTTCGCTCCTATCAGTACCAAGGCATTCCTCTTCTCCCCTCTTATTCGGAACAAAGCAAAGTCGGCCCAGACCCTAATGCGCAAGACAAGGCGACTCAGACCTACCTTCATTTGGCACAACTTGCTTTGACCCTAAGCGAACATAAGGAAAACGGCGTTGCACCGATGGAGCAACATGCCCTTCGATCCCTGGCCGCCTTGGTTCACCAAATCACAGGGCGATTGCTGCCCGGCGAAAACCCATGGACTGTTTGGCGTAAAATGTGGGCCTTACATTTAGGATCTGCAGCGCTGAACCCCGAAGGAAATGCCATTGGAGGAATCCGCATCATGAGCCTTTCGGATACTTTGGCCATGGACTTTGATTATTTGGTGTTCAGCGGGCTCAACGAAGGAGTCTTACCTCGTCCCGGCCGGTACAGAGGCATGCTTAGTTTCGATTTGCGAAGGCATTTTGATCTGCCGGAACCATGGGCGGAAGAAGCACGTCAAGCCTATACCTTTTATAGATTGTTACAACATTGCTCGGAGGCCTGGTTGATCTACGCCCACAGCGGAGCTGATGGCAAAGTGGCCGAAAAAAGCCGCTTTCTGCAACAATTGGACCTGGAATACCGCGGAACAATACAAGCAACCTATCGGGATTTGCCTGTCAACCTCCCTCCCGCATCGGATCACAGCATTACTATCCCCAAAACTGAGGCGGTGCTGAACCTGATTCGTCAAAAGCTTACCACAAAGTCCATAAGTCCTTCATCTCTAAGCCTATATCTCAAATGTCCCCTGCGTTTTTGGTTCGCCCATATTCGGGACTTGAAGGCTCCGGACGAAATTGAAGAGCAACTCAATCCCGGGCAGATTGGCAGTCTATTTCATTTGACCCTGGAAAATCTCTTTGAGCCGTTGGAAGGCAGCGACCTGCTCCCTGAGCATTGGAATGCTTTATCCGAGCAAATCCCACAGGCATGGGATAAAGCCTGCGAGCATACCGATTTCAAACGTTATTCCTTCGATCATGGCGTGAATGTTTTGGTCAAACGCATGGGACTACAATTCCTTCAAGAGTATTTCCGCAGCGAAATCAAGCGTAGTCAGCATGAGCGTATTCGTCTCCTTGGTCAGGAACTAAAGTTTAAAGCTACCTTGAAAGTGGACAACCTTACCATAGTTTGGAAGGGTCGCTTGGATCGCTTGGAAACCAATGCCGGAAAAGCCCGAATTGTAGATTTCAAATCAGGAAATATGACGCGGAATTCCAAAGAATTGGATCTCGAATCGTTGGAAACCTCCTTGGACGGGGAGCATGACAAGGCCTTTCAATTGTTATGTTACGCCTGGCTAGCCCATGCCAACCCCCAGCCACTGCGTCGTAACAAAGAAATGCTGCAAGATCCTATTCCACTTCCCCTTGAGCTGGGGATTGTGCCTTTGCAGCAGGCCTCGGGAGGCACTCGCTTGCTAAAGGTAGGGAACCAAAAAGAAATGGATCTCCACATGATTAAAGGTTTCGAGAATTTACTGCGAGGTATTATTCGGCAAATCTTGGATCCGCAGCAGCCCATCCTTCAAACAGAGGACGAGTCGCGATGCAAATTCTGCGATTTCAATCGTATTTGTCGAAGGTCTTCGGACGATTAGCCGACTGATGCCAAATTGTCTTATCTTCGTTCGTTTACCTAATCGTTGACCTATGGCCCCATTACCCCCCTTTAACCTAAGCGCTTGGCTGGCACAAAACCGTCACTTGCTCAAACCCCCGGTAGCTAACAAAAACCTAACGCCCCATAGCGATGATTATATCGTTATGGTGGTTGCAGGGCCCAACGCCCGCAAGGATTACCATTACAACGAGACCGAGGAAATTTTCTACCAACTGGAAGGTCATATCACCGTAAAAACCCAGCAAGATGGGCGTTGTGTCGAATACGCTTTGGGACCAGGAGATATGTTCATTTGTCCAGCCCGAACCCCCCACTCCCCTGTTCGGCAGGAAGGCTCCATTGGCCTTGTCATCGAGCGTATTCGAGCAGGTCGTGGTTTCAAAGATGGATTGCTTTGGTTCTGCGAACAATGCAATAACCCACTTCACGAAACACATTTTGAATTACTCGATATTGAGAAGGATTTCATTCCGCACTTCAAGGCTTTTTACA
>VHAW01000055.1 GCA_016872225.1 Sphingomonadales bacterium
GACTTGGCCATTGCCTCCTTTGAAAGTAAGGTTCAAGGCATCTTGGGCAGGATTTGGATAAACGGTGAGCTTAACCTCTGCCGAAGAAATGGCGACATTGGAAGAGCCTGTACGCGGTGCAAGTCCGCCCCCGTTAGTGCTACGAAGTGAAGAGGCCACCAAAGTATCACAACGATTAAAGGTGCAATTGCTGGTTGAGTCCGTCACGGTAAGACACACCACGAAAGAACCCGCTGAAGCATAGGTATGGCGTACGACAGAGCCGGTGCCGGTTGTTCCATCCCCGAAAGTCCAAGCATAGGTCCTACGGTTGGATACGGGGCGTGCCACGAATACGTAACCCAGTGGTACTGAATCAGGAACAACCATGTAAGTAGAAGCACAAGGTGCTGGAGGAGGAACCGGGGAAGGATTGGTAATGACGCGGGGTCGGCGATGACCAGGCACTGAAATCCGCATCCAGGCCGTATCCGTGCAGGATTGCGAAGCAGAACTGCCAACCCTTGAAACAGCAAGAACAACAACGTATTGTCCAGCAGCAGCATAGGTATGCGATGGATTTCGACCAACTGTCGTTGAACCATCACCAAAATTCCAAGAATAGGTCGCAGTGGTGTCCTGAAGCACGGAGCGGAACCCAACGGTAAGAGTTGTATCGGTGCGAGCTCCGAAACGCGGATTGCAAGGAATGCTCCAAGGATTGCCAACCGGTGGACGCGGTGGAACCGGAACAGAAACTACCCTGGATTCAGTATCCGAACAAGATGTGGAGGCTGTGGCTCCAATGCGGCGAACGATGAGGCGCACCGTGTACATCCCACCACCCGCATAATAATGCGTGGGGGACATGGCTGTGGAAGTGTTACCATCCCCAAAGGACCAAGAATATCCCAAAGCCGTATCCATCACTATCGGCATGTAGCGAACCCCTAGACCGGTATCGGGCCTAAATCCAAAATCCGCATTACAACCAATCGTTGGAGGAGGCGGTGGATTAGGTATCCGAATACGGCAGGCTACGGTAAAATTCCTCACATGCGCCCCGCTCCCGCTGTAGACCACAGAATCGTAATACATATTCCCGGCACAATCCACCACACGAATTCTGACAATCCCACTCGCCCTTCCGATAAGCCGGACGCTATACATCCCGTTATTACCGCTCACGGCGAAAGCCATTATGGGAGGCATTCCCATGCTATCCAAAAGCATAATCTGAGCGCCTAAGACCCCAACATTGGCGGTATCGGAGATTCTACCCGAAATTAGTAGATTAGAGCGTGACGAAGGGGACATTTGGGCCTGAGCAAAACCCACCAAAAGAAGTCCGAAAAAGGCTAAAACTTTGAATTTCATAATTTTTGGTTAATTTTGGTTATTGGATGCTAAATTAAACTCCGAGTTTAACGGTTAGGTCCCAAAAAATAAATTTTAATCTATTCCAAGCCAAATTTTAATCTAGGATTCATGCTTTTGCTATTTTGAAGCCCTTGAAAAAACGATGGGCCAAGCAAAAATACCTAAGGTGAGTACAGAGAAACCCAGATCACCCCAATGGGCGGCCGAAGGATGAGTCAACCAAGCCCCCATCCAAGGTACTTGAGCCAAAAGCGGGGATGCCAGGTCACTCAGACATAATTTGAGCCCTAACAGGCCTATCACTGAATAGGCTGAGTGCTCCAAGCGAGGGTATTTCTGCATAAGCCCTACAAAATACTGGGCGACAAACCGCATGGCGAGAATCCCAATAAACACCCCCGCATACAGGAGTATGAGAGCGGCCTTTTGCTGTTCGGCACTAGCCCTAGGTCCAGGATCCGCATAGGCAACCGCCACCAATACATTGTCCACCGAGAAAGCCAAATCCATAAGCTCGATACTGATCACAGTCCACCAAAATCCCTTCATCGCTAAAATTCCAGTCTTCATGGGAGGTGGTGCAGAAAGATCATGGTTTTCCACTATGCTCTCCGTTCTTCTAGCCGAGGTTTTGGCAAAGTGTTGGTAAGCCAGGTAAAGGAGATATGCCCCACCAATCGGTTTGATCCACCAAATGTGCAACATCCAACCAGCCAACAGCAAACACAAGCCCCGAAAAACATAGGCTCCGATCAATCCGTATTTTAACGCTTTTCCTCGCTGTTCGGGTGGCAAACGCATGACCATGCTGGCCAATACCGCTGCATTATCCACCGAAACCAAGGTTTCCAAAAGCACCAGATTGCCGACAATCAGTGCAGCCTTGGGTAGAGGAATTCCCCAAAATTCTATCATCAAAGAGTCAATTATTTAAAATAGTCCTTTTTCAAAATCAATGGCGAAGCAGTTGCATCGTCATCATACCCTTCGATCCTTCCAGCATCATGGTGTAAACCCCTTGAGGCCAAAGACTCGAGTTCACGATGCTGGTGAAACCTTCGGAAATATTCCAACGCTCACGATGCATAATCTGGCCCAAACTATTCAAAATAGTTATGTAGCGTGGGTCGGATGCAGTACAAATCCAACGAATATGTAATTGGTTTCCAAAAGGATTATTCGCTTGCAAACAGTTGGGCATGTTGGATGATTCTGGAATTCCTGTAACAAAGAACATAAACGGCGGACTTGACACGGAACTGCATGAATCCGTGCTGTAAATCACAGTGTAGGATCCACTTACAATGGGACGAATTGCCCGTCCTGTATCTGAAGGGAGTAGATTCCCGTTATGGAACCATGCGTAACGATTACCCTGATAATATGACCATAACGAATCACTACTATACTGCCTTATTTCCGAAGGAGGTTGGGCCACAACCCGCAGATTAAAGGAATCCCTCAAGAGACATCCCCCATCATTCACCGTGTATTGAATACGATGAATACCGGGGCCGGCTTGAGCAGGATTGAAGATACCAAAACTAACCCCCGGTCCAATGTACTGACCACCACCTGGAATTGCATTATTCAAAATCCAATTGGGATCTCCCGTACAAAAAGGCGTTGGAATCGAAAAGCTGACGGTTCCTGGTTGAGTTACCACGAGGTTACGCCATAGGGTATCCCTGCAACCTAAGCTATCCCCATAGGTGTAACCAATCCTATGCGTTCCTGCTCCTATCACTCTCAGATTAAGGATGGAACCCGTCACCCCGTTACCCACATATTGCCCCCCACTGGGCAATCCACCAATCAGAGTTAGACTGTCCTGGCTGAGACAAACCGGAAGGGGCTGTGGAAAGGAAATAACGGGAAGCGCCCTTACCCGCACAGCCACAGAGTCCAAACCCGTACAACCCCGAGCATCCGTAAAGGAGTAACGAAGAACATGCAAGCCAATTCCAGCACTTTGTGCATTGAATAAATTCCCCTGAACCCCTGGGCCCGAGAATTGACCTCCCGCGGGGTTAGCTACCAAAAGAATGGAAGGCTGGTTACGACATAGTTCCGCGGGAGCTGTGAGGCTTACCACCGGTGTTGGCCATACCCTAAGCCAAGCTGTGTCCCTACTCAAACAACCCTGCAAAGTGTACTCAATGGGATGACGCCCTACCCCTGCCAACGATGGATTGAACCAACCATTGCTATCCACTCCCAATCCAGAATATTGACCTCCCCTCGGATATCCCCCGGAAAGCAACTGGGGCCTAGACTCCAAACATCGGTCATTTAGGGTATCAAAAACGGCCACTTGGTTGGGTAGCACCCGAACCGCACCTGCGCGGGTCAAGGTGTCGGAACCAGCTGAATTGGACACGATCAGTGTAACCGAATAGACACCAGCACTATCGTAACGAACAGGCAACGGAATCTGGTTGGTATCCAGGGAAGGCACCCCTCCTGGGAATGACCAGCGCCAACGATTTGGACGAAACAGGCTGGTATCCGAGAATTGAAGACTTCCTCCGGGGCAGACTGTATCACCGCTATTGATGAAACCGGCAGCTGGAACAACATCCGGCGGGGTGCATACCGGAGAACTTAATAAACTATTTCGCCTTGGCGAATTTTGCAAGACCGTCCACATCCTTGCTACTTGGTTAGTCGTAAACAAATTCATGCATGCATCGTTGGTATAATCCATATAATTCTGGACCATATCCAATCCTCCACATGAAGCGTGCGTCAAAGGGCAACCGTAATTGGCTGCATCCGATGGCGGAGTATCGGCGCAATAATCCGTCGCCGAACAGTTGAACCCATCACCCCATATATGCTTGAGCCCCAACGCATGTCCTACCTCATGGGTAGCGGTTCGGCCCAAGTTATACGGGCCTGAAAATGGATTATGGGGAGGCCTACCCACACTTGAATACAACAGGACAATGCCGTCGGTATTGGCATTGGTCCCCCCACTCAATCCTGGTAAACCACTACCGGTTGGAAACTGGGCATAACCCAGAATACTTCCGCTGAGATTGGCAATCCAAATGTTATAGTATAAGTTTGGATTCCAGCGGGTAGCTGGTTTAACAGTCGAATTGAAGGTATTGGTGGTCCATGTGGCCTGCTGTTGGAAACGATGGCGAATAATTCCTGTGGTGTTTTGCCCCAAAGTATCCCTGCGGGCCAGACAAAATTCGATGTTAGGGTAACCTGCCACGCCGACAAATCCCGCAGGGGTATTCACCGTATCGGCATTGAGGCGACGAAAATCTTCGTTCAAGACCTGGATTTGGGAAATAACTTGCTGATCCGAAATGTTCCAAACATCCGTTTCGTTTTGGTAAATAATATGAACGACAACAGGTATGGTATAAATAATTTCAGGAGATTCCAATGCACGACCTTGTGAAAAGCCGCCTTGTCTGCGGGCCTTGGTTTCTGCTTGCTTGGTTGCCATCCATTCTTCAAATGCCTCATCGGTTTCCGGCCATTCTCCCCTACTTCGCATAGCATTCATCATATCAACCGTGGCACAGCGAACAAACCCTTCGGGGGATGTTGCTCGTTGCTTGGCAGATTGAAGCCCTTGACTCCAAGCAGGTTGCAACCATCCCAAAATCATAACCAAGACACAAAGGCCCAACAAACACGAAGAATAAAACCATCGACCGTTAGACATATTTTTAATTGAGGGGGTAAAATAGGTTTCAATTCCCTAAAATTGCATAAATCCCCAATAAAAACATACCATGGTCATCGTAGGGAATTCAATTCCGCAGGCAGCGACTTGGCTCCAAAACGGATTTCCCGTCGCAATCCCGACCGAGACCGTTTACGGCCTGGCAGCAAATGCTTGCGATCCCGATGCCTTACTCAAGGTTTTTGCAGCCAAGAAAAGGCCACTGTTTGATCCCCTGATCGTGCATTTGCCTTCGCTGAATGCCATTGTCCCCTACACCCAAGAAATCCCTCCCTTCGCCTACGCTTTGTGGGAACGTTACAGCCCTGGACCGCTTACCTTGGTCTTACGTAAATCAAAGTTGCTGCCGGATCTGTTGAGTTCCGGATTGCCCACCGCAGGTTTTCGCATTCCGGCCCATCCCATAGCCTTGGATCTTCTGAACGCCATTGATTTCCCTTTGGCGGCCCCTTCCGCTAATTTGTTTGGGAGAGTAAGCCCGACAACCGCCTCCCATGTTGTGGATCAGCTTGGTGATACGATTCCCTATATTTTGGACGGAGGTCCCTGCCTGATCGGGCTAGAATCCACAATCATCGACCTAAGCGGCCCTTACCCTGTCTTGTTAAGAGAAGGAGGAATTCCATCGCATCAAATTGAGGATGATCTTAAAATCAGTTTACAACGACCTCAACATACATTTCGGCTCCCTGAAGGGTTCGCTCCTTCTCCTGGAACTTTGGAAAGCCACTATGCCCCCATAGTGCCTATGGAGTGTTACCATAACAACGAGGAGTTGAGCACCGCCATTCGCCGGATTTTATTAAAAAAGGAAATTGGATGGCCAAATCCTGAAGTCGAAATCTCTGAAAGAACACCTTCCTTGGGTATGCTGAGGTTTCAATCGGATATTCCCAAAACCTTTAGACAACTTTGGGAAGATTCCGCAAGGGGCGCATCCCTTAATGTGGAAATTCTTAGCCAGAGCGGAGACTTGAAAGAGGCTGCTCGCAATTTTTTCGCAGCCTTGCGGAAACTTGAGCGCGACAACACATATATTCTTGCCGAAAAGGCTCCTGATCATGGCCTTGGATTGGCCATTAACGATAGGCTACAACGGGGCTCGAAGTAGGTAAACAGTTCCTTAAGCCTCCTTGATCAACTCAAGCTAGACAGGAAGCTTTAACCCGACTACTCGTGAGGTTCTTTGGTGTATTTGGTCAGGACGAAAACAAAGCCGCCCAAAACCAAAACAGTGAACAAAATCCAACCAGTCATAGGTACAATTTAAGGGGATGAAAAAATTAAATGAATAATTTAATGCGAAGTTCGCTCACAACACCTTTATTTCATTGGCATTGAAGTAGAAAAACGCAAGGTTTTTTGTGCAAGTCTGGAACTTTGTTTGCATCGGCCATCACTTTCCATTCCTGCACCGAACGGGTCTTGATCCATTCCTCGGGGCCACCATTCAACCTGCAAGCAATGCACAACTGCGTTGCGGGGTTGAGCACCTTGATTAAGGCCTTCAAGAGAGCTTGATTGCGATATGGGGTTTCGATCCAGATTTGCGTTTGGTGCGTTCGACGAGACTGAGCCTCCAGCTCACGGATTTTGATTTCCAATGCAGGGTTTTTGACAGGTAGATAACCGTGGAACTCCATATGCTGACCATTGAGACCACTACTCATCCAGGCCAGCATGATGCTAGAAGGCCCGCTGTATGGCACCACTTTCCACCCCCGACGATGCACTTCTCGGACCAGACCCGAACCGGGATCAGCCAGGGCTGGGCATCCCGCATCAGACATAAGACCGAGATCTTGTCCCTGTTCCATCAACTCCAGTAAATTTCGCAGATCAGCTTTGCTGCTGTGCTCATTCAGAAGGAACATTTGGTATTGATTCAAATCCACGGTTGGCAGTATTCGCCGAATCATCCTTCTGGCTTCACGCTCAGATTCCACTACCAAATGGCTGAGTTGCAACAACCTCCCTTTCATGGCCTCGCTGACATGGTCACCGCCATATTCGGCATCCAACAAGGTGGGCAATAAAACCAATTCAGGAACAGGCATTTTCAGCTGAGAGAATCATCAATGACTTCTTGGTTGAAAAGCAATCACGACACGGATTTGCGCCCCTTTCGAAAGCGATGCAATTGCCCACGAACTAACCGCGTTAGTTCCTTTAGAGAATAGCCGAAGAGTACCGCAGTACCAAAGCTAAAGGAAGAATAAACAACAGCTACCAAGGCCATTTGATTATCCATCAATTTTACATGCGTCACAAAAATGGCCAGAGAAACATTTTGCAATCCAACCTCCACAGGGATGGTAATTCTCGCACGTGGACCAAGCCTGAACAGAAAGGCGAGGAGGAGTCCAAACAACATACCTCCACCGTTAAGCAACAAAGTAGGTGGCAACAAATCGCCCACAAATTCCAAAACCTGGTCCGTCCCGGAATGTTCGGCACTCGCAACACCGACAAAGGCCACCAACAGCATGACGGGCATCAGATAACGAAGAGGCTTGTCCGCCAAATCCGCGAAGACAGGATATCGGTTTCTGAACCACAACCCTACCCCAGCTGGCAATAAAGTCAACAAAGCAATGTCCTTCACAGTATGCCAGAACGGCAAAGAAATCGCGGCATGTTGCCCCATAAAATAACCTAGAGACCAATCGACGAGCCAAGGGATGGTCACCACACAAAATAAGCTGTTGAACGTGGTCAGAGTCATGGACAAAGCCACATTCGCTCTTAACAAATGGCTAATTAACCCTGCAGACGCCCCACCAGGACAGGACGCAATTACCATCAAACCCACCGCATACTCCGGCGACATTTTGAAAACCTTGGCCAGAACCCAAGCCAAAATCGGAAGAACGATCATCTGAGCGGCTAACCCTACGATGATGGCTTTGGGAAATCGAATTACATTGCGAAAGTGCTTCCAACTCAACGACAAACCCATTCCCCACATGATCAGCACCAAGGTGGCCGGCAGAAAATAGGTTGAAAAAAAATTAGTGTTCATGAATTTGAACGAAATTGATTCCAAAACGCATTTCTTGATTTCTTGGGCGGCATAGAATAGAACCCCTTATGAGGTAAGCTTCAGCGCAAAATCATTAAAGCCCTCTTCGAAGCGTATTTCCAAGCGACCAACCTGCATCATTTCCAACATAGCCAAGAAGGTAAAGATGGCATGCATTTTGTCGGTAAAATCTTTGAACAAATCCAGAAATGAAGTGAATTCCTTGTGGCTGAGACGATTAGCCAAATAGTTTCTTTGCGCGGCAATGGAGTACGGATATTGGGTCACTTTGTGGATCACCTTGACCCTGGCGGTGCCGCGTGCCACTGCTTGATGAAAATACTTAAGGAGACGGTAAAGATCCACATGCAGTAAATCCTGCTCAATGCCTAATCCGGCTTCCACTTGTTGGAGTTCTTCCGCTTTATTCCCCCGAGTCACCAACGATTGTCGATAATCTTCCATTTGCTTGAGTTCCTCAGTAACGGCCTTGTATCGCTTATACTCAAGGAGCCTTGCCGCCAGATCGGCTCTGGGATCGATTTCCTCTCCAGCTTCGTCCAACTCAGGTCTGGGCAACAACATCCTCGCTTTGATCCGAATGAGGGTAGCCGCCACCAAAATAAACTCTGCTGCTAATTCAATGTTAAGCTCAGCCATTTCCTGCATGTATTGCAAAAAATCTGTAGTGATCTTCCCTATGGGAATATCTTGAATATCCAGTTCATCTCTTTCGATAAAAAATAGCAACAAATCGAAGGGACCTTCGAAACGCTGCAACTTAATTTGATAGGTCTCCTGCATGATATGATTCCTAAAGATAAGACAGACCTTAGGCCGAAGGGCCGGCCGTAGCCACGACCAACCTGTCCGGTTGTAGGTATTGCGCAGCGAGTTCCATAAGGTCTGCGGGAGAGGTCTCGTCCAAGGTTCTAAGGTATTCTCTTAAATAATCCTCCCCAAGGCCAAAGGACTCGAGATCCCAATACCGGTCCATCAGGGCGAAGGAGCCGTCTAATCCCGCCATGAGTTGACCACGCAAATATGAACGTACTCTACCCCATTCAGCGTTACTCAACAATTCTCGGCCAAGGCGATCCATTTCGAAACGAATTTGTTCCAAAGCCAATGTTTCTGAACCTGCCAAAAGCTCCGATTGTACCGTCATCAAGGAATGGTTTCGGTAAGACCTAAGGCGAGCCCCTACCCCGTAAGTAAGCCCGAGTTCTTCCCGCAAATTCTGCATAAGCCTGGAACCAAAGTAACCCCCAAGCACGGTGACCAGAATTTTGAGACGATGGTAGACCGGATTGGTCTTGGGCGGCCAAACCAAAGCTGCCCGTAAGGAAACCTGCAGGGCATCCGCTTTGGGAACAAATACCACAGCAGGTGCAGGAACTGGAAATTCCAAAGAACTTAGAGGGTGTTTTCTGCTTGATTCCGAAACCGTGGTAGTGAACGTGCGGTGTAGATCCTTTAACAAGCCAGGAATTACGGAGGCCGAATTTGGTCCGCAAACCGAAAGCGATATTTCCCTGGAGGACAAAAGCTGATGATGAGCGTCCATAAGGTGCTCCCTTGTAATGGCTTCATAATCCGCCGGGGTAGATAACCTCGCCTCGGGATGATCAACAGGGTAAACTAGTTGGCGCAATTGCCGACCCGCCAAAAAACTCAGTTTCCGAGATTCGATATGCCAATGTTGGATTTTGGATTGAATAATGGAATTCAGTTCCTCTTGTTGAAAGGCAGGCTCCGTAATGGCCTCCAAAAACAACGGCCATACATAAGGTAGAAAGCGATCCAGCACCATCAACGTGGCGGTGGTCTGCTCTGCTTCTGTGGAGAAACGAATTTGTCCGCCCCAATGATCCACAGCTTTCGTCCATTCCGAGGCCGATCGTTGAACTGTTCCCTCGCTAAGCATTCGGGCCATGATTCGTGTAGACAAAAAGTTTCGCTCAAGCCAAAATCCATGATTCCATTGAAAATCAATACGAAACAAAGGCTCATTACCCTGATTTAAGAAAACAATTTTGGGCTGGCTGATATTACTCAAGGCCGAATCCCCCTTGGAAGACTGGAGCTTGGACCCAGGGGAGGTCCATCGCTGAGGCCAATCCCAGGTCAAAGGAGCATTTTCCTCGGTAATGGGTCGCTTACTGCGATTAAGAACGGATTCAGGCATCTCCTTCATGTTCGCTAGGGGTGTAGCGGAGTATAGCCGCCTTTTCAGGCTTCAGCAATTGGGCAGCCATGGACTTGACATGCTCAGCCGTGACCTGTCGATAGCATTCAATTTCACGGTCCAGGTCCTCTGCTTGGCTGAGATATTCAAAGTAGCAGAGATTCATGGCGACGTTCAAACCGTTGGTTCTTCCCATCACCAAGGAAGCCTCTATTTGGTTGAGACTTTTGGTTAACTCGTCATGGCTTGGACCTTGATTAGCCATTTGATACAACTGTTCCCAAACTGCATTTTCGGCATCATCGACCGAAACACCCTGGGCACAATGACCACTGACCACCAAAAGTCCCGGATCCATGTCACCGGTTACATACGCATTGAGATCCGAAAATATGGGTTTGTCCATGACCAGCCCACGAAATAGCCTGGAGGACTGCCCTCGCGATAAAACATCCGTAATTAAGTCACTAGCATGATAATCGATAGAGGCCCTACCCGGCATAGGAAATGCCATATACAGGGCGGATGCCGGATAAGCTCCAAAC
>VHAW01000056.1 GCA_016872225.1 Sphingomonadales bacterium
GATTTATGCCTTTAGGGATTTAAGAACGGCGAAATTACATCCCCTTCAGCTGCCTGAGCCTGTCCTCCAGGTGATGGAGATCGGAATAGAGGACTTCGCGGGGCTTGGAGCCCTCGAATCGTCCCACAATACCGGCAGCTTCTAGCTGATCTATCAAACGACCAGCCCTGGCATAACCTATCGTCATGCGCCGTTGAAGTAAGGAGGTCGACCCCTGCTGGTACTGCACCACCATTCGTGCGGCCTCGTCAAACAACGCATCTCTCGTGGTTGAATCACCATCACCGGCAGAACCCCTGTCTGATTCCGGATCCTTAACTTCTGGAAGTTGAAAGGCGGTTGGATAGCCGTTTTGATCCCCTATGAAATCGCAGACAGCTTCCACCTCCGGAGTATCTACAAAAGCACATTGCAGACGAATCACGTTGGACGAAAGTGAAAGCAACATATCTCCACGCCCCACCAATTGCTCAGCACCACCGGTATCGAGAATAGTTCGGCTGTCAATTTTAGAGCTAACCTTGAAGGCAATTCTTGCGGGGAAATTCGCCTTAATAGTGCCTGTGATGATATTGACTGAAGGACGTTGGGTCGCAACAATTAAATGTATTCCTACGGCTCTTGCCAACTGTGCTAACCGCGTAATAGGAAACTCTATTTCCTTCCCAGCCGTCATGATCAAATCTGCAAATTCATCAATTATAACAACAATATATGGCAGATAACGATGCCCTACGGATGGCGGTAAACGTCTCTTTCGGAATTTGGTATTGTACTCAACCAGGTTGCGAACCTGCGCGTCTTTGAACAAATCATAACGCATATCCATTTCAACGCCTAAGGCATTCATGGTTTGAACAACTTGCTGGGTATCCATAACAATGGAGTCTTCGCTGTCAGGCAAACAAGCCAGAAAATGCTTTTCAATACGCCTAAACAACGAAAGCTCCACCTTCTTAGGATCCACTAAAACAAATTTCAGTTCACTCGGATGCTTTTTGTAGAGCAGCGATACCAAAATGGAGTTGATCCCCACCGATTTACCCTGCCCTGTGGCGCCAGCTATAAGCAAATGAGGCATCTTGGTCAAATCCGCGACATAAATTTCATTGGAAATCGTTTTGCCCAAGGCAATAGGTAATTCCATGTCGGCCGTCACAAAACGATCCGAGGCAAGCATACCCCTCATCCCCACCAATTCCTTGTTTTGATTGGGCACTTCGATTCCAACCGTGCCTTTGCCAGGCATAGGGGCGATAATACGTATTCCTAAAGCCGCCAAACTAAGCGCAATGTCATCTTCTAAGTTTTTGATCCGAGAAATACGAACCCCTGCGGCCGGTATGACCTCGTAAAGAGTCACCGTAGGGCCAACCGTAGCTTTGATTTTCTCGATTTCTATGCCATACTGTCTAAGAGTGACCACGATTTGATCTTTGTTGGCCTCCAATTCCGCCGCATTAATTTGAACCTTGCCCTGAGCGTGTTCCGCTAATAAATCCAAGGTTGGGTAACGGTATCCGGACAAGTCCAACTTGTGATCGTAGAGTTCACTCTCGCTCAATGCTACAGTATGGGCATCGGCAATGGCTTCCTCTGCATCCGGTACCGCCACTTCCATATCCCCAATCTTCCCAGTTTTGACCCAATCGGACGAATCTTCATCAAGAGATTCGGATCCCAAATCCGCCTGGTCCACCGTCAATTGATCCAAAGACTCCAACTCTGCAACATTTTGTTCCGCAAATCCGTGTCCAGGTATTTCAGAATCTAGGTCTTGAGAGGAGCGTTCAACCCGTCTTTGCTCTCCGGAATTAGGATAAAGCAAGGAGGGATCGGCTCCATCGGAAGCATCGACGACGGTACCCGTTGATGAGGAATCCATAGGTTCTATAACCGAAGCTAGCGATTTCCTCCATAAAGTAGGCCATTGAAGTCGTTTATCAAATTGAATAAGATACCAAGCAAACCAATAACCGGCCAATGCTAGACCTGCTCCAACCTTCCCCGCAAATCCACAAATCCAATCCGACACAAAATTTCCGAAAGCCCCACCCCAAGGAAAATCTTGCGGCCAAACAACATGAAGGAAAAAAGAAAGTGTTACGGATATCGTTGAGGCCATCCACAAAGCTTCCACTCCTCTTGAAATTAAATATACCTTGAATTCTGCAAATAGACACTTTAGTCCCAATAACAAAACCCAAAACCATAACAACAAAACGCTAATCCCCCAACCTCGGTACACCGTCCAATGCCCCAAAAAGGCGCCGAAACGGCCCAGCCAATTTTCAGCCTTCTGATCATCGTTTATCAAGTGGATCCAAGACTGATTATGAAACAAACTCTGGTCTTCTCTCCAAGTCATGGTGTACGATACCAAGCCCAAAATCCATCCTGCAGCGATTATCAACACCAAGGTCCCAACCCCGGTTAGGAAAGTCGTGTTCTCCCAAAACTTCCAAGAGAACCCCTGAGCAGCCCCAATCTTTCCTTTGGAGGACTTTTGACTTGCAGTGGCTTTACCGCTTCCCCCCGATGCGCCAGAAAGGGTTTTCACCGATTTTTGAACGGATGGGGGAGCAGGTCGAAGGGTATTGGGAGGCACCCTCAAAAATAAGCCCAGAATTAACGGTACAGCACCTGCAGTAGGGTCTGACCTACTGCTTTAAGGGTACGCTTTGAAACAATGTCGATCTTATCCCCGCGCGTATGCCAATGCGGCGGAAATCCTGTGCCACCCTCGGATCGCAAATCAATGATATCCACCATTGGGATACCAGCCATCGTATTGACATAATAGTGGTCATCGGTGACCGGCTGACATGAAACCGAAACAAACAAATCTCCATAACCCAAGGCCTGTGCCTTCTGCCAGATTTGGCGAGTCCATTCTGGTGCGAATTGAAGGGAATGCCCTTCCCAACAAAAGCGAGCATCCGCAGCCCCCACCATATCCAGTAAAATTCCTTTGGCTGCCCTGTATCCTGCTAAGTGAGGATGCTTGGACCAATACTGGGCCCCAATACCATAGGAATCCTTGACCTCTGAAACCCCGTAATCTTCCAAATCAAAAAAAACAAGGTCAACCCCTATATCCTCCGGCAATGAATCCAAATGCCTGCTCAATTCCAACAAAACTGCTACCCCCGAAGCACCATCGTTCGCCCCATCAAAAGTTGCTTTAGGCAACAGCAGATCCATATCGGCCACGGGTCTTGTATCCCAATGTGCCGCAAGAATTATACGCCTTTCGGCCTTTGAATGCAGCGAAGCAATAAGGTTACGCATTTCAAAAGTCTTCCCATCATACATGGTTAATCGTTCCTTCTGCTCAATAACGTGAAGACCACGATGCTTTAATAATTGGACCATCCAATCCCCACATTCCCTATGAGCTTTGGTGCCTGGGATTCGAGGGCCAAAAGAAACCTGCCTTTCAACCCAAGCCAGCGCAGAGTCCCCCTGAAAATCAGGAACCGAGATCGTAGGATATTCCGTAACGACTGGTTGAGGATCCATCCTATCCTCCTTCTCTTCCCAACGGCAGCTTTGCGAAATTACGATACCCAGTAGAGACGATATCATTAGGATAAAAAGTAACTTCCTCAACGGCATGCCCTTAATTTTCAAACTAAAAAATCCCATTATCTTAACACATGAACTGTTAATATCCTGAGGCCAATTAACCCAAAGACCATCGGCTACCCTCCTTATCGTCCATAACCTTAATCCCTGCTTCGTTGAGGGCATCCCGGATCAAGTCGCTTTGGGCCCAGTTCTTGGAGTCTTTGGCCTGTTGTCTCAAATCCAGAATCAATTTCATAGACGCCTCCAAAGCAGAACTCAACGACGTATCGGAAACCTCATCGGATAGATCAAATCCGAGAATGTCCGTAACATAAACTTTGACCTTTGTCTTTAAGTCATCCCAATCGGCTGGAGAAACCACAATCTTCCCTGACTTCACGGTCTGAAATTCATTCAACAATTCATAAACTAAAGCAATCAAGACTGGGGTATTGAGGTCATCATTTAAGGCAGTCTGTGCTTTGGCTTCAAACAATGTTGAATTTAATAAACCTTCTAGTCCGGGCCGCGTTCCCTGCCTTTTATGGGAGTGAGTAACTGAATGTGCCTCTGATTTAACAGGGTTGTAAGCCAACAACTCCTTAAGCCCTTGAACCCATCGCTTATAGCCTTTGGCAGAAGCTGAAAGTGCGGAATCGCTAAAATCCAAGGTGCTGCGGTATTGCGCTTGCAGAATAAAAAATCGTATACTCAATGGATCATAAGCCTGCGACAGCAGCGGATGAGTGCCAGCAAACAAATCATCTAAATTAATAAAATTATCAAGAGACTTACCCATCTTCTGACCATTGATGGTGACCATGTTGTTATGAACCCAGTATCGGCAAGGGGCACAGTTGTGACAAGCCGTTGTTTGAGCGATTTCGCTTTCGTGGTGAGGAAAAAGCAAATCCATACCACCTCCATGGATATCAAAGGGAGCGTCAAGGTACTTCACCCCCATCGCTGAACATTCGATATGCCATCCCGGAAAGCCCTGTCCCCAAGGCGAATTCCAACGCATGATATGTTCCGGTTCAGCGTTCTTCCACAAAGCAAAGTCTTCGGGCTTTCGCTTCTCGGACTGACCCGCCAAAGCCCTGCGCTCGTTACCAGCCCCTGCCACCAATTCATCCACCACCCGACCCGACAAGACCCCGTAGGGATACTTTAATCGATAGGCTTCCAAGTCAAAGTACACCGACCCGTTGGACTCATAGGCAAAACCTTTGCGGATAAGCCCTTCGATCATTTCAATTTGCTCAGGTATATGCCCGGAGGCCCTCGGCTCTATAGATGGAGGTTGATTGCCTAACAAATCCATCGCCTTGTGAAAAGCAAGGGTATAAAGCTGAACCAACTCCATGGGCTCCTTTTTCTCCAACCTTGCTCTACGGGCAATCTTGTCTTCCCCTTCGTCCGCGTCGTCCACCAGGTGACCAACATCTGTAATGTTACGGACATAACGAACCTTGTACCCTAAATATCTCAGATACCTGTTTAGCACATCAAAGGTCACATAGGGCCTCGCATGTCCAAGATGGGGTGCGCCATACACCGTAGGACCGCATACATACATCCCCACATGCGGGGGCCTTAAAGCCACAAAAGGCTCCTTGGTTCTGCTTAAAGTATTGTAAAGGTGCAAAGATTCCTTGGCAAGAGATTCAGAAAAAGTGGACTGGCGCATGGGTTATCAATGACGGCAAAAATAACCTTTTATCGGCCCAGCACCGCCACCAGCGGATAATGGTCCGAATACCGAAGCTGCACAACTTCATGAGACTGAATGGGGAAACGTGGGTCTATCATGATATGATCAATTCGAAAACTCGGAAAACCACGAGCATAGGTATTTCCCATTCCCTTGCCTTTGCGTACAAAACTGTCATCCAGCTTGTCCTGTATGCGGTTAACGGTGTAGGAATAAGGCAAATCATTAAAATCTCCCGTGACCAACAAAGGGTATGGTGAACCATCCATGAACTCCTTGATTTTATGGGCTTGCTCGGCACGAAGCCTGGCGCTTGACACAATTTTACGTAGAATTCCTTTGATCGTCCTTTGGGAACTGTCATTTTGCAGATCTAAGGTGCGAATCGGACCTAGCTCCGGTGGAGAAATCCTATTGGAGGCCAAATGAAGATTCAACCAACGCAGGGTATCCTCAGCCAAGAGAATATCGGCCCACATCATACCCCCATTATGACCAGGCTCACCGAGATTCTGATAACCGAAATTCAGCACCGGTCTCCTTGTCAGCATCACCATGCCCCCTACCCATGTCGTCAAATGATCAGATTCTGCATGAACGCGTTCTCCTCCCTTGTGGCGGAGGCGGTTGGAATCAGCGGAAAAATTAGCATCCAGAGAAAGTAGAAAAGACCGCCGTTTGACATCCTGGCCTATCATAGTGTAACCTCTCAAGCCTGGATGAAGCATCAAACTTCTTAAAACATCGGGTCGGTTAGGCTCCCAACTGATAAAGTCTTGCAGGCCGACCAAATCCGGTTGAACCACATTAAGCAACTTGATCAAAAAATCCCTTGAAGAGGAAAGAGGTTTGGACGACTCCTCTAGGGCATCTGGATACCGGAAAAACCCTACATTGTACGAAATAACTTTCCACTGCTTTGTAGAATTAGGCAGATTTGAGTGAATCTCCCCTTGAATCAACGCTTGAGTATACAACGCACCGTCCTCGGACAAAGACCCATGCCACCAAACAGGATGTACCCGAAATCCCAACGCCAACACTGCCAAAGAAATCCAAAAACGATGATTCTTTCGCAAAATCCATAACACCGCACAAGCGATAAGCCCTATGAGCAGCGGATAATACAAGAACCCTACCAAGGCCAGGGGTGCAAACCACCGCGGATCTAGCCAAGGAATTGCATAAACTCCCAACATACCCAAGGCCAACAAAAGGTTAATAGCAGTCAGTGTGGCGCGCAACCCGTTCCAAAGGAAATTCGCTTTGGATCTTAGGGACGATGATACTGGTCGAGCCATAGTTTTTCACTTGATTTCAACGATGCAAATCCGCTTTTTGAAATTTTGTCCAACAGACGATCGGTTTCGGCTTGGATAAAGATGGGATCCTTGGGATCACGGCTTGGTATTTTCCGCCCGGCTCCCGAACCCCATTGGGGAAGCCATCTTTGGCCCTGTAGGTAGCGCAGATAACCCCAACCCCACAAAGCTCCTCCAAGATGCGCCCAATGCCCCCCAGAATTGGCAAAAAACAACCCTGCAACAACATACAAGGCCATAGCAAGGCCTAGCCAACGTAATCGAATCGGTAAAATTCCAAACAACCTTATCTCAAAATCCGGGGCTAGCAGGACCGATGCCCAGAAAAACGCCATCACCGCAGCGGAAGCCCCGAACAGAGGAGACCCTGTCTGGTATTTTTCAAAACCACCCATGGTCCACCATAGCGGTAATCCTGTTCCCAACCAAAATAGCAAAGCCCCAGCAAACGCACCCCCCCCGTAAAACATCAAGATCACTCGTTGTCCCAAAAACCCAACTAAAAACTGAGCTGCCCAATAAAACAACAAGATATTCCATAACAAATGCCAAAAATCTTTCTGACTTACCGAATACGTAAGCAAGGTCCATGGCTTCCCAAGCCATTGAATAGGATCTGGCGGCAACGCCATCCATTCAAGGAAACCCCATCCGGTGCTTGGCATTGAAGACATCCATAAGGCTGTGAAAACAATGATATTGATTGCAATCAATCGTTCAATCCAGCCCCAGCGATACCAAAAGGCACGAGCGTCGTTCACAAGGTTAGAACCTTGCCTCATCCCCAATTTGTATCAACACGCCGAAACCAGCGAACCATCGCAAAGCCAAAAAACATACCACCAAGATGCGCAAAATGAGCCACATTATCGGCTGGATTGGCTTCAAATGCCGCAAATAGTTCAAAGGCGATGTACATCATCGCAAGGTATTTGGCCTTGACCGGCAAAAAGAAGAAAAGATAGAGGTAGCTGTTAGGAAACATAAACGCAAAGGCAATCCATATCCCTGCAACGGCCCCGCTCGCTCCTATAATATTTAGATTTAGATCCTCGATCCGTAACGATTCTGGTCGTATATCCTTCAAGAAAACGACCAAATAATGCAAAAAGGCGGCACCAATCCCAGCCACCAGATAAAAAATCAGAAATCGTGATGACCCCCATACATTTTCAAGAATACTCCCGAACATCCAAAAAGAAAACATATTAAACAACAAATGTTCAAGATTACCGTGCATGAACAAATGAGTCAAGGGTTGCCAAAAGGCAAAGGCCTTGGAGCCAGGAATATGCATTCCCAAAACATCTATCAAGTTCACACCAAGACTTGTCTTTAACACATAAGTTCCCAAATAACAAAGGCCGTTGATTATAACGATGTTTTTAACCACCGGTGGAAGGAATTCAAACCTTCCAGGGCTAATTGAATTACTCATGCAGCATTAGTTTGAAATTCTATTATCAAAAGTAGAGTCAAATAAAGTATACGGATCAACAACCCGTAATATAAGCCGTCCCTCAGAATCGGTGAGGGGTAAACGGTCTTTGATTCTCGAGCGAATCGCCATGCTGATTTGCTTCGGGTTGCTTGCATCAAACAAGGCGGGAACCGATGCGATACCTCGACTTCGAGCAAGATATCCTATAATCTCGGAACGCTCCGGCAAATGACCCTCCGCAATGCAGGAGGCCAAGTGCTCCAACAAATCAAAAACCTCTGCCCATGAACTCTCTGAAGGCATACCGACTACTTTGACTTCGTCAACCTGAATAGAGCTAACCGACGCAACTTGATCTTGTAACCCCTCCTCAAATTCCACCCCCAGAGGCACGGCACAAGCCCTAATCTCTTGAAAATATCCTCCCCGAGGTAAGGTCCACGGTTGAACATGCAGGTTGAATCCTCCTTGCGAAGGTCTAAAGATGTTATCCAAGTCCTTCAAGAGCTTTTCCATTTTCATCACACCGTGCAATACCGGAACATTCACGATAAACAAGTGACGTTCGGACATGAAAACCGCCCATAGTCCACCAAGCATACGACCTTCATCTTCCCATGTTTGGTCCTCGGTCAAGAACTTGTCGCTTGCCTGCCAAGGATAGGAGTCAGAAGAAGCCTTCAAGATGGTTTGAGCATTCCAATAGGTCGCAGGGTCCGCATTGGCCCTGGGCATGCCTGGATCCGCCTCAAATGGATTATAGCGCGGATTCCACTGAACTGCAGGAGGCTGAATGTGAGTTGGTGCTGTACTCCCAACGCTCCATGAGTCCGGAAGCCTTTGGTTTTCAAAATCAAGGGATGGCATCATTTGAAATTGACCCAAAGATCGCCGAACCGCGGCCTTAAGGATGGCATAAATTCCCTTGTCTTCTTCAAATTTGACTTCAATTTTGGATGGATGTACGTTCACATCCATCTTGGACGGATCAACTTCCAAATGTAAAATATAAGCTGGAAAATGCTGCAGCGGTAAAATACCCTCCATCGCTGAAGACAAGGCATGTTGCAGGTAGGAATCCCTGAAATATCTTCCATTGACAAAGAGGTATTGGGCATACCGAGTTTTACGGCATGCAATTGGTTTAGCCACAAAACCTTGTATTTTAACAAGTTGAGTAGCCTCTCCGACCGGAAACAAAGCATCGGCAAAGGCCCTTCCCAACAATTGATGAATTCTTTGTTTTAAATTGGCGGGCTTGAGGGAATGAATGACTTTGTCCTGATGTTGTAACTCGAGTTGAAGTTCCGGTTTGGCCAAGGCCAATCGAATAAATTCATCTTCCAGGTTACGAAATTCTGTTTCGTCTTTTTTGAGAAAATTTCGGCGAGCGGGAACGTTGAAGAAAAGCGAGCGCACCGATATTCGGGTCCCCACCGAATGTGCAATTTCTCTTTGATCACCAACAAGTCCGCCTTCGCATTCCAGCACAAAACCGTTGGTCTCGTCACGATGACGACTCGCCAACTCCATCTGAGAGACCGCCGCAATCGAAGCCAAAGCTTCCCCTCTAAATCCGTAGGTGTTCAATCGGCTCAGATCCTCCCAATCCGAGATTTTGGAGGTGGCATGCCGCAAAAGAGCCTTGGTCGCCTGAGCAGCACGAATGCCCTTTCCGTTGTCCAACACTTCAATGAGGGTGCGACCTGCATCGCGGATTGAAACTTTGATGCTGCTGGCCCCTGCATCCACTGAATTTTCAAGCAGTTCTTTAAGCACCGAGGCCGGTCGCTGCACAACCTCACCCGCCGCAATTTGGTTGATTACCCAGTCGGGTAACAATTGGATTTCGTTCAAAAGCTCAGTTCCCGTCATTTCTGCCCTTGTTTAAAGCTTGTTTGTTCAGGACTGGCTTCGGAGAACCAAATAGCCGCCAACCAACCCATCCCGCGAACAATAGCAAAGCATAAGAAGCTTGACGCCATTCGGCATCCCCAACAAGTACCCCGCTCAACCCGAGTATTGCCGCGAACAGCCCCACAAAGCGCAAGCCCCCCAGATGACGGGTTGAACCTGGCTGGACCATAGAATTGCGTTTAAAACGTATCCTTTTGGTGTTCAAAATGCCATCAGCGCCTGTACTTGCCGCAGCCCTCAAATCCTCTTTGATGTACAAGGGCTTGTAATTGAATCTTTTGTACCGAGGCGTTTTGAAAAAGGAAACCAACATGCTCCCCAAAGTTACGGCTTGTGCTTGGAATGTAATTTTGAACTAAATTAGCGTTCTTATCAATCTCCATCTTTGTAAACTAATCCTTATGAATCTTGCCCTCCATACCCGTCACACTTTTTTTCAAACCATCATGACTGTGCTTTGCGGTGTTGCCTTCTTATGGCTTCCACAAATCACCAATGCCCAACCCGGTGGCCTGAAAGTGGGCGAAAAAGCTCCCGAAATTGTTCAAGCCGGCGTGGATGGTAAGGACCTTAAGCTTAGCGGTCTCAAAGGCAAAATGGTCCTCATTGACTTTTGGGCTTCCT
>VHAW01000057.1 GCA_016872225.1 Sphingomonadales bacterium
AGGGGGTATGCAATACGCTTTGCAAATTATGCAAAGCAGAGTGGGGGAAGGTCTGAGGCTATTGGAATCTTTTCCGGAAGGGGATGCTCGTCAGAGCCTTCATGATTTGTTGGTCTTTGCGGCCCAAAGGGACCATTAGTGGCCAAAATCTCCGGTTTCCTGGTGTAGGATCTCCAAGACGGAGTCGGCGATTTCCCGGTGGTTCACCAACCGAGGCACTTTGTGTTGACCACCTAATCTGTTACGGCTTTGAAGCCAGCGATAGAAGGTCCCGGTAGGTAATACAATAATTTGTGGCTCTAGTAGGGCGAGGTTTTTGTGTCTTTTGGCATCGTAATCGGAATTGACTTTGCGCAAGGCTTCATCCAGGATCTGGGTGAATCTGCTTAGATCATCGGGGGGTGATTCAAATTCAATCAGCCATTGATGATGACCCACATGACCTTGTTCCAAGAACAAGGGGGCAGCGGTATAATCTCTTATTTCGGCACGGCAACATTGAGCAGCATATCCTATGCCATATTCCGCATTTTCGGCCATGAGTTCTTCGCCAAAGGCATTGATGAAGGAACGTGTTCGTCCAAGGATTCGGAATTTATACGGGCTGGTGCAGGTAAAGGTGATGGTATCGCCAATTTGGTATCGCCATAGCCCGCTGTTGGTGGTGATGACCACGGCATAGCTTCGACCTACCATAACCTGATGCAGGGGAATGGCTGCCAGTGGCTGGGAATCCATAGTTTCAAGGGGAATAAATTCGTAGTAAATTCCGTAATCCAACATCAAGAGCATTTCATCCGAATGGGGTTCGTTGGCCAAACCTAGAAACCCTTCGGAGGCGTTGTAGGTTTCTATGTACCAAACGGAATCCGAGGGGAACAGAGACTTGAATTGGTTCCTGTACGGATGAAAGCCCACTCCGCCATGGAAATAGACTTCCATGCGTGGCCAGATTTCAAGCATATTGGATTTATCCGAAATTTCCAACATACGACGGCATAACAATAGAATCCAGGTAGGCACCCCAGCCATGTTCGTGACGGTCTCGTGACGGGTTTCTTGGACAATGCGTTGTATTTTGTGTTCCCAATCCTCCATTAAGGCCACCTCCAATTCGGGCGTACGCACTATATTGGCCCAGAACGGCTGGTTGTGCATAAGCAATGCCGAGAGGTCACCCGTATAGCTGTGGGAATTCAAGGGGTTAATCGCTTGGCTTCCGCCAATGGTAAGGCATTTGCCTTCGAACAGGGTGGCCTTAGGGCGCAAATTGCAATATATCGAGAGCAAATCTTTAGCACCTTTGTAGTGGCAGTCCTGCAGGGCTTCTTCGCTCACAGGGATATACTTGCTTCGGTCGTTGGTCGTGCCGCTGGATTTGGCAAACCACTTGATTTCTCCGGGCCATAACACGGAGATTTCTCCTTGCATCATGGATTGTATCCAGGGGGCAAGGTCTTCGTAAGTGTTTAGCGGTACATTTTTGGCATAGGTCTCGGGGTCTTTGATGCTGGAATACTCGTAGGTCTGACCCCAGCGGGTATCACGGGCTTGGTGGGTTAGTTTTTGGAGGATCTCCCACTGGACATCGTGCGGGTAGCGCATGAATAGCTCCATTTGGTGTATTCTTTTTTTGAACCACCAGGTTGCCACCTGATTCAAAACGGACATGGCGCTTTAGCGGAATTCGGTTAATAAAGGGGACTGAAGGATTTCCGCTTGAATTCGAAATTTCGGCCCAAATAGAGACGGCGTACCTCTGGATCGGCGGCCATGATTTCAGCGGGGCCTTGCCGCAAGATGCTTCCTTCGAAGAGCAGGGTAGCTTCATCGGTGATGGAAAGGGTTTCCTGCACGTTATGATCGGTGATCAGCACGCCGATTTCCCGGCGCTTAAGGGAATAAATGATGTGTTGGATATCTTCTACAGCGATGGGATCGACACCAGCAAAAGGCTCATCCAGGAGAATAAACGCAGGGTCAGTAGCGAGTGCTCTGGCCATTTCGGTTCGGCGTCGCTCGCCACCGCTTAACAAATCTCCACGGTTATGGCGCACCTTCTCAAGGTTGAATTCTTTGATGAGGCTGTTGGCTTTGTTGCGCTGATCGTAGGCGGTGAGCCTGGTGGTTTCCAAAACAGCTCTTAGGTTATCTTCTACAGTTAATTTGCGGAAAATGGAGGACTCTTGAGGCAAGTACCCTATGCCTAACCGAGCCCGTTGGTACATGGGCAGCGACGTGATATTGCGCTGATCCATCCATACGCAACCACTTTCGGCCTTGATGAGTCCGACCAGTATGTAGAAGCAGGTGGTTTTGCCAGCTCCGTTGGGCCCGAGCAGCCCAACGATTTGACCTCGCTGGACGGATAGGCTGACGGACTTGACCACCTGGTTGCGCCCGTATTTTTTGCATAGGAGTTCGGCACGTAGTTCCATCAAGCACTATTGGACCATACGTAAATCCACAATGCGGGTTTGCATGGTACCAACCCCACGGTGGTAATTTTCTTCGAGATGAAAGGCGATGTCTAAAGGCAAACCTTTGGCAAGCAGGGGAAGCATTCCGCCTTGGCCAAAGGCGATGGCGGGAATACGTGGACTATCGTCTTGTTGAATCTGCAAGCAAAGGTGATTTTGCCCCACGATGCGGCTGCTGCCTGGGGCTGCAAATACATGTCTTGCACAGAACAAAGGCGATTTGTTTCCTGTTCCAAAGGGGGAAAATTGTTGAAGGACCCTGAAGAATTTGGGGGTAATTTGATTCAAGTTCAATTCCAGATCGATGTCAAGGGACGGGCGTAATTGCCAGGGTTCAATGGTATCCGCAACGACTTGCTCAAATTTCTCGATAAAAGCAGGATAATGTTGCGGTAATAAGGTAAGTCCGGCTGCGTATTTATGGCCTCCAAATTGCTCAATTGTTTCGGAGCATTGGCTGAGAGCGTAATACAAGTCGAAGCCTTGTACGGAACGCGCAGAACCCGTCATTTTGCCATCTTCTTCGCAGAAAATCACGGTGGGTTTATAGAACTTTTCAACCAGGCGGGATGCTGCGATTCCAATCACCCCTTTGTGCCAATCTCGTCCACAGACTACGGTGGTGTATTGTGGTTTCAATTGATGCTGCAAGGTAGCCTGTTCAATAGCAGCGAGGGTGATTTCGGAATCGGTGTCTCGACGAAGAAGGTTGCTGTTTTCGATTTCGTTAGCCCAAGCAGCACAATTTTGCACCTCATCTTCGGCCAGCAAACGAACGGCTAAGCGGGCATCCCCCATGCGCCCTGCGGCGTTGATCCTTGGGGAGATTCCAAAAACAACATCATTTATTTCTAACTTTGGTTTGCGGGCTTGGTAATGTTGCAACATTGCCGTAATTCCTGGAATTGGACGTTGATTAAGTTTCTGCAATCCGTAGTACGTGAGCACGCGGTTTTCGCCAGATAAGGAAACCATATCGGCGGCAATGCTGATGGCTACCAATTCCAAATGGTCCAACAATTCAGTCTGAGGCCATTGAAGTCGGCTGCACAAAGCGGTTAGCAATTTGAAGGCGACCCCGCAGCCACTAAGATCTTTGAAGGGATAAGGACAATCGCTTTGAAGGGGATTCAATACCGCATAGGCTGGTGGCAGGGATGCTGCCGGCTGGTGGTGATCCGTCACCAAAACCCTCAACCCTTTGGCGTTAGCGTAGGCCACTTCCTCGACAGCAGTGATCCCGCAATCGAGGGTGATAATGCAATGGTATCCTTGCTCGACGGCCCAGTCCAAACCTTTGAAAGACAGGCCATAGCCTTCACTCTGACGGTCTGGAATGTAGTATCCTATGCCAGTACAGTAACGACGCATTACTCTGTAACACAAGGCGACTGATGTCGTGCCGTCCACATCGTAGTCGCCATAAAGGAGGATACGTTGGCCACGGGCAATGCAGTCTTGCATCAATTCAACCGCTTGTTGCATTCCTTTCATTAGGAATGGATCATGCAAATCATTCCAATGGGGACGAAAAAAGGCCTTGCTTTGGTCGAAGGTGTGGATGCCCCGGCGCTGCAACAAAAGCGCCAAGGCTTGATCGATGCCCAATGAAGCCGCTAATTCATCGGCCATTCCCAGATTTTCGTGGGGGTGAATAATCCACGCTTTGGTGGGGGCTTCTTCAATCAGGGCAGGGGGCATAGGTAATGGCGAAAACCCAAAAGCTTTTGCCTAAAATTAAAGAATTCTGCCTCAAACGATATCGTTCTGGTCCCTTTGTTCAAAAAATAGTGCTGCCGCAGCTTGCTCAGCCTTGCGTTTGTTGGGACTTTCGGCATGGGCGACTTCCTTCCCGTTCACCCACAAAGTGATTTTGTAGAGGATGGATTTGGTAGGACCTTTGCCGGATTCGATTTCTTGACATTCCATACGGTATTTGGCTCTATGCTTTTGGGCCCATTCCAGCAAACGGCTCTTGGGATTGGACCCGCTTTTTGCCATCTCCTCCCAATCAATTTGAGGTTCGAGAATGCGATTTTCGAGCCACTTACGGGTGTCATTGAGTCCTCGATCAAGGTACAAGGCCCCAACAAAAGCTTCAAAAGCATCGGCAACCGAGCCTTTGCTTTTCAGCTGTTTCAGGAGATGCTGCGGGGTACGGGCATCACCCTGACCCTCATAAAGCCTGAGGGAGGTTTCGCATAAGATCTCGTCCAAACCCAATTTCCGCCCCAATTGATCCAGAAACTCCCCGTTGACTACTTTGGAGCGCATCTCGGTTAAGAATCCTTCTTGCTTGAAGGGGAATTTCCGAAACAGGAATTCGGCCACCACCAAGTCCAGCACCGAATCCCCCAAAAATTCAAGGCGTTGGTTGGTGCTATGGAAACTTAAGGTTTTCTGACCATGTACCAAAGGGTGGATGAAGGCTAATTCGTATAGCTCGGTTTGCCGAATCCGCAGGCCTGTTAGGGAGCGAATCCGTTGCTCAAGACCCTTGTGAGGTTTGGGACGCTTGTGCAGGATAGAGAGCAGGGGCATTAAGCCTGATAGGCTTTGAAGATCACGGAGGTATTATGGCCTCCGAATCCGAAGGTATTGCTCAAGGCAGCACGAATTGTTCTGCCCTGAGGGGTGTTGAATGTCAAATTGATGCGTGGATCGAAAGCAGGATCGTCGGTGAAATGGTTGATGGTTGGCGGGACGGTGTTGTTCACAATGGCGAGGATGCAGGCTACGGCCTCGGCTGCTCCGGCCGCTCCCAGCAGATGTCCGGTCATGGATTTGGTGGAGGAGACGTTGAGGCGGTAAGCATCTTCACCGAAAACGTTTTGGATGGCTTTGATTTCAGAGAGATCGCCCAATGGCGTAGAAGTCCCGTGGACGTTGATGTAATCAATTTCAGAGGGGGATAGATTAGCATCACGCAATGCATTGCGCATGACAAGGGTTGCTCCCAGGCCTTCGGGGTGTGGGGCAGTGATGTGGTGGGCATCTGCGGATAAACCGACCCCAGCGATTTCTGCATAAATGCGAGCGTCTCTGGCCAAGGCGTGGTCAAGGGATTCGAGAATGAGGGCAGCGCCACCTTCGCCCAAGACAAAGCCGTCTCTGTCCAAATCAAAGGGTCGGCTGGCCGTGGCTGGATCCTCGTTGCGTTCTGACAAGGCCTTCATGGCATTGAAACCCGCCACACCTGGCTCATTGACCGCTGCTTCGGATCCCCCGGTAATGAAAAGGTCTGTCACCCCCCAACGGATATAATTGAAGGCATCGATGATAGCATTGTTGGACGATGCACAGGCTGAGACAGTGGTGTAGTTAGGTCCGCGGAAGCCGTAACGAATGGATAAGTAGCCTGCGGCGATGTCCGAAATCATTTTGGGCACGAAAAAGGGATTGAATTTGGGGACCCCGTCTCCTTCAAAAAAGTTTTTGAATTCATGATAAACGGTGTATAAACCACCGATACCTGAACCCCAAATGACCCCTGCTCTTTCACCATTTACTTTGAATTCCTCTAAACCGGCATCCAAAAGAGCATCTTGCGCCGTGACCATGGCATACTGCGCATAGGGGTCCATTTTACGGGCCTCTTTGCGGTCCATATGGTTTTCTGGATCAAAACCTTTGACCTCCGCGGCAAAACGCGTGCGATATTTGGACGCATCGAAGCGGGTTATCGGTCCAGCCCCGCTACGGCCCTGAACCAGCCCCTCCCAATATTCTTTTACAGTATTACCCAGAGGCGTAAGGGCTCCTAGGCCTGTGACAACGACTCTACGCATATAGTACTATTTCCGTGGCAAATGGTTTGCTACGGGTCAGAAATTGGTTTATTTGGCGTTGGCCTCCAGATAGGTGATGGCTTGTCCCACGGTTTGAATGTTTTCAGCTTGGTCGTCCGGGATGGAGAGGCTGAATTCTTTTTCGAATTCCATGATAAGTTCAACAGTATCAAGAGAATCTGCCCCCAAATCGTTGGTGAAGCTTGCTTCCGGAGTCACTTCGTTCTCGTCTACTCCCAATTTTTCAACGATAATGGAACGAACTTTATTGGCAATATCTGACATGTGTACGGGGTTAATTAGGACTGCAATATTACATGAAATTAGGCGAAGTTCATCATCAATCCTAGCCAACGGGGCTTTGTACCTTTGCACCATGGCCCGCAAAGTCTATAAATTGAGCTTAGAGGCCGATTTGGCCGTTTTGGGCTTGGATAGCCCCCTGCCACCGTATACCCTAGCAGGCCGGTTGAATCAGGCTTTGGGGTGGAATTTGGTCCGAAGTCGCAGAGACGCTGAGTTGGCCTTCCCCTCAAAAGGCACCAATTCCACTTTCACTATTGGGGAATTCGATGGTGAAATCAATGAGGTGCAATCCCAAAATGTTTCCTTCTTTCAGCTTTTTTTTCAAGACCTTGATTTGTACAGCACGCCTTTATGCCTCGTCTCCAACAGCGGTTCCCTGGGGCTATTGCTCCCTGCCCTGAGAAATTTTAATTTTTTGTTGACCTGGCCTAAGGAAGCCGTGGAGTTCAGTGACATACTTTTGCATCGCCAAATTGGAAATCTGGAAGGGGTGAATTTTGCTGCCGATATTACCTCCCGTATCAGCCCACAGGCCATGATCTCTTTACAATTTTCCCCAAGTCTTACTGAACCTTAAGCAAGAAATTATGAACATCAAATTCCCGGAGGATTTCGAAAAGGTGCATAGACAAACTAAAATTATTGCAACCTTAGGTCCAGCAAGTTTTGAAAAAGCCCAAATCAAGAGCCTGATTCAAGCTGGTGCTAATGTGTTACGGTTGAATTTTTCGCATGCTGATTATGATATTCTGCGCAGGGTGATTGTCGATATTCGATCGCTTAATAAAGAGCTCGGCACTACGGTGGGAATTTTAGGGGATTTGCAAGGGCCCAAAATCAGAATTGGGGAGATGCCTCAAGGAGGGATTCTTTTTGAGCCCGGGGATCGATTGTCTTTAGTGACCCAACCTTGTGTTGGAAGCAAAGACGAGATTTATATCAATTACTCCCAATTGCCTCAGGATATACGGCCAGGTGACATGCTCCTCCTGGACGACGGCAAACTCAAATTCAAGGCAATATTCAGTAATGCCAAGGATCGTATTGAAATGGAGGTCATCGCCGGTGGGCTGCTCACATCACGCAAAGGGGTTAACCTTCCGGATACCGAAGTGGCCCTCCCTAGTTTGACCGAGAAAGACCGCAAGGACTTGGACTTTATTCTGGAACACAAGTTGGACTGGGTAGCCTTGTCCTTTGTTCGCAACGCTGCGGATGTTATCGTCCTAAGGGAAGTTATTCGTTCCAGCGGTCAGGATATTCCCGTGATGGCCAAAATCGAGAAACCTGTTGCGGTAGCCGATCTTGAAAACATCATCAGCAAATCGGATGCGGTGATGATTGCCCGCGGTGATCTCGGAGTCGAGTTTCCTATCGAACAATTGCCGTTGATTCAGAAACATATCGTCCGTTTGTGCATGGATTTGTGCAAGCCAGTGGTGGTGGCGACGCAGATGATGGAATCCATGATTACCAATTTCATGCCGACCCGAGCAGAAGCCAATGACGTGGCGAACGCCGTTCTTGATGGGGCCGATGCACTTATGCTTTCCGGTGAAACCTCCATGGGGGCTCACCCATCTCAGGTGGTGGAGTTTATGGTGCGCATTATCCGTGCGGTGGAAGATCAATCGGAGATTTATTACCGCGATCATCGACTTTCACAAGATTCCACCAACTTTATTTCCGATCAATTGTGTTATTTGGCCTCTAGGGCTGCATTGCGTGTGGATGCTAAGGCCATTGTAGGCTTCACCAAATCAGGATATACGGCTTTTCAGGTCTCTTCCTACCGGCCCAAATCGGGAATCATCATTTTCACACCAAATCGTGCCCTGCTCACCAGACTTTCTTTGGTTTGGGGCGTGCGTGCCTTGTATTACGATAAGCTAACTTCCACAGATGAAACTATCGAAGATGTAGGACGCATTCTCAAATCCAATGCTTGGCTCCAATCCGGAGATACGGTGGTGAATACCGGGGTTATGCCGCTGCGCAGTATGCATCGGGCTAATTTTATCAAGCTTACGGTCATCGATTAGACAATAATTTGCTCAGGGATTATTTAAGCCGCAAACCCAATCGGTTTATAGTTTCAAACGGAGAGGTATTGGATGGGTGCAAAAAGGTTTGCAAACCCGCTTGCCTTGCGCCGTCCAGGTTAATTTCGTTATCGTCGATCATCATCCAGGCCGAGGGCTCTATCCCTAAACCTTGGATAGCGTGCAGGTACAGCGATGGATTGGGTTTGCGCATCCCGCAGAGGTGCGAATAGACGACCCGGTCAAAGTACGACCCAAGGGGCTTTCCGAATTGTTGCAGAAAGGATGTTTCGAAGGCCTCCTGATGCCATAGGTTGGTGTTGCTGAGCAGGACCATAGAAAAGATAGCCCTCAGCCCGGAAACACAATTCAAAGCTTCACCCTGCCAAGGTCCTAACATGGAGTTCCATAATTTTCGTCGATCATCAGCGGGATTAACCCCAATCGAAGCCGTTCCCAAGGCCTCCGCAAGGGCAGTATCAAATTCTAATGCAGAGGCTGTTCCGCATTCAAATCGTTGATGAATTTGATCAAAAGACGGCGGGGATGGGTGCCCTTGTACAGCGTTTTGGTAATTTGTTAATTGTTGCCCTACTTTTTCGGGATAAACTTGGATGAAAAGTCCACCTAAATCCCAGACGATGCCTTGAAATGTTGGGGTTGGATTCATGGTTTACAGGGCGAATTAACCCAAAGCTACAAACTACTTTTGTGGTGATCGGTAGCCCAATCATGCAGGACTATATTCAAATCAATCGCGCCTACTGGGATGCCCGGGTAGACACGCATGCGGATTCAGATTTTTATCAAATGTAGGCCTTCAAGCAGGGTTGGTGTTCGCTCAAAGCCCCGGAATTGGGGTATTTGGGGGATGTCAGTGGATTAAAAGTTTTGCATTGGCAATGTCATTTTGGACAAGATAGCTTATCGATGGCTTGAAGGAGGGGTACGGGTGACGGGTGTGGATTTTTCTGAGCCTGCAATCCAAAAAGCCCGAGCTTTGGCCGATGGGTTGAACCTCAAGGCAGAATTTGTTTGCCGGGATATTGCCTCTTTGAAGGAGGCCATGCCCGGAAAAGGAACTTTTGATTGGGTGATGTGTACCTACGGTACTTTGGGATGCTTACCGGATCTCCAAGGTTGGGCCGAAACGGTAGATGCTGCGTTACAAAGCGGTGGGTCTTTGGTCTTGGTTGATTTTCACCCGGTGATTTGGATGTTTGACAACGAAATTCGGGAGATTACCCACCTTTATTTCAATTTTGGCCCTCTGTGCGAGGAGTTGCTGTTAGCGGTTCATGCTTCTCTTTTTATCTTAGTAATTGCTTTATTGTTTAATAATTTTGTGGTTGTAAAATCCCTTTTCCGTTTCGGATCTGATTAAATACATACCATTTGAGTACCCCGAAAGATCAAATTGAGTTCCATTTAAATGATTTATTAAAGTCCCTTGTAGGTCATAAATCTTTATACTCTGGATGGTTTGATTTGGAATTTCAATCTTAACAAGCCCCGTTGTCGGATTTGGATAGAGTGTAATGATTTTTCCATGAATTGAATTTTCGTTGATTCCAACAGTGTGATTAACGATGGCAGAAAGTAACTGGATAGAAACTTGAAAAGCCTGCGCCGGCAATTGATTGATAAGCACACAGACTATAATTCCCGTTGCCGTATCATACATCATAGAAGAATTATACCCCCCCCAGATGGCTCCACCATGAGTCCAGACTGTTCTGCCAAAAACGGTAGCCCGACTAATACCCATACCGTAATTACCCGAACCGACGAAAGTTGTCAAT
>VHAW01000058.1 GCA_016872225.1 Sphingomonadales bacterium
GTACCGACACCCCCAACGAATCAAAATAATGTTGCCAATACGGCAAGATCTCCTTGGAACCGGGGTTCTTGAAGGTCATGGGACTTAGGCCGAAATACGTGGCATCCTTGCCGGTGGCCTTGGCAAAGGCCGCGTCGATTAACTCGCTGCAATACCATCGCTGGTTATCCAAAGCAAAGACCTCATCGTAAGGTTGGCCCACCTGGCCCAAGGTAAAAGACAAAACCTCCTTGATGACTGCCAGGCTCTCGCCTGTGCGGCCAACCAAAACACTGCCCCTGGGCCATTCCGTGGTACGGTCCAAGAAATCCTGAAGCTCGGTCGCTACCACCCCACGACCCACCGACTCGAGGACTCGCAGGGTACCCTCGGCATCCCGGTAGAACAAGCCGCAATGCGTGAATTGCCTACCGTAAACCGAACGTGTGACCCCGGAAATCGCGGAACATTCTTCGCCGCAATTCCATTCTTGAAAGATCACATCCCCATCGCGTAATTCCGCCATCCCTAAACGCTCCAGGGAAGTTTCCGTGGGTTGATCAAGTAAAGATCCCTGGCCTAGTTTTTGAGCTGTGATGGTCGTCGTCCATAGAAAAAAGAAAAAACCAACAACGAAAAAACGTGATCGATTCAACAAACCATTCATACGCTTGGATAATGAGGTTCTTCGGCAAAAAGAGAGGCCAGATGCATGATGGTCATCACCGCCGCGCCCATATCTTCCACACTCACCCATTCGGTGCGGGAATGAAAATGATGCCCGCCTGCAAAGAGGTTGGGACAAGGCAGACCCATAGCGGTGAGCCGACTACCATCGGTACCTCCACGTATAGACCGCAGCCTGGGGGTCACGCCGGCCCTGCGCATGGCTTCGGCAGCATGCTCCACCAGAAAAGGATACCGATCCAAAGTCTCCTTCATATTACGGTATTGCTGCTCTCTGACCACCTCATACCGGGAACCGGGAAAAGCGGAAGTAGCAATCCGGGCAAATTCTTCAATTTGGGCTGCCCAGCCGTCCAGTTCGGAAGTTTGGAAATCCCTCAAAATCCATTGTATGGTACAATATTCCGCATTACCCTGGATTGAAACCGGATGCACAAAGCCTTCCCTACCTTCGGTATACTCCGGAGCACCTTGACTCGTAGAGGCGGCGTGCAAAATACCCCCGGCGACCTTGAGCGCATTCACCATCCGGCCTTTAGCAAATCCGGGATGAGCTGAAATTCCATGGATATGCAGCGTGAGGCTGTCAGCCGAAAAAGTTTCATCTTCGATATCGCCTCGCTCTTCTCCGTCCAACGTGTAGGCCCAATCCGCTCCCAGGGCCTTGAGGTCCAAATGATCTACCCCTCTTCCGATTTCTTCATCCACCGTGAAAAGAAAAACCAAGGGACCGTGTTTCCATTCAGGATGCAAGACCAATTGTTTGGCAGCCTCCATGATTTCGGCGACACCGGCCTTATCATCAGCGCCTAGAAGGGTACTCCCATCGGAGGTGATAATCGTGTTTCCCATTTGGTGCAACAATTCTGGGGCGTTGACCAGGCCCAAAACATATTGGCGCTCGGCATCCAGAAATAGATCTCTGCCGTCGTATTGGGGATGCCATTGAGGCTTGACCATAGCCCCCGAGCAATCCGGCGAGGTATCTTGATGGGCACAAAAACAAAGCACTGGTAAATCGGGACCCGCATTGGAAGGAAGCCGCCCCACCACATACCCATAGTCGTCTATCGTCGCCTCGATTCCCCATTCCTGTAATTCGGCCAAAAGCAATCGACCCAAATCTTTTTGCTTTAACGTGGATGGTACGAATTTGGATTGGGGATCGGATTGGGTATCCATCTGCACATACCGCAGAAACCTCTCTGCAACACCTTGCCGAACAATGTGGAGTAAATCCATACCCTAATTAAAATTGATTTTTACCATGATTTAACAAAGCCCAAATTGTAGCGAAATTTCCTTTCTTGAGATACTCCAGGTCATGGCATAAAGGAAGAGGCGCGGTATTGCTCGGCAAAAGCAATTTTACCATTTCGCCAGAAATAAAGCCGATGAACCCCGCGGTGAACCACCGTTGAATTTCTATAACATTGTTCCGAACCGAATGCTAAACCAAGAAATTCTCCTTGTTCCCCCAGGCGCAGAACCTCCACACGGTCCAATTCGCGACGCACGGAGTCAAGGTCCCTGTACGGTGCAGCTTGGCTGGCCATAAACCTGGCCATCGTCACGGGAGGGCCGGACCATATCCACCCATCGTCGCTCCTCACCGACGAGGTATCGTTCCAAAACAATTCAGCATCGCGGACATAGATTGCCTTCAAACGTTTTTCCCATGCTAACATTTTGAACCGCAAGGAATCAGGGGCGTTGGTGCATCGCATACCCCAACGCGGCCATGGGGTTAATCTTAGGCTATCCGAATCGGGGGTACTGGGCCAGTCTTGTTCCCAAACACTCCAAAAGACGATTTTCAAGGAGCGGATTTCCCAAAGGACCGCCAATCGTCGGTATTTCCAAGACGAAGATGCACCGACTTGCCCATCTTGATAACGTTGACGCAGATAGCCCATGACACGGGTTACCGAGTCAGCAAGACTTACGGCTGGCAGAAGTGCCAAGCATTCGGTTTCCTGCCGGTATCCGGACCGGTATCGATAAAACAAAGGTTGGAAAATGGAGGCCCCGGCTACAGGGGTGTCTTCACCGATGCGTAAGGTGTCCGCCAAAACGGCCCTAAGGCCAAGGGTATCTCCCCTGTCCAAGGATTGAATCCATCGCAGGGCAATCCAAGACAAGGTATCTCCAGCCGCACGCCACGGCTCCAAACGATCCGCAGGGTGCTCTGGCGCATTCCATGGAGCTTCCTCTCCCCGGTCAAGACAGGAACTCATCGTAAGCGAAACCGTAATCGTGGCAAAAATCAAAAATCGCAGGACACTCATGATAAGGCCAAATTGAACCTCCCTAAATTAGTTTTAACCTCATACACAAACTTAGGCCCAAATAGACCTTGGCCATACATTCCCCGTGGACGCATTCCTTGTAGATTGACGCTATAAAATTCAAGCCTTTATTTTGCTTGCTTTTGTGGATAATCCTTGGCTTTGGCCTGCGCAATGGCCGGATCCTTCAAGCCCAGTCCAAGGTTAAAGCACCTCGGATGGAATACCTACGATCCATCCCCGCCAAAGTCCAAGCAAGTTTCGGGAAAGTCTAACGTTGGAAGGGTATCCATCTTCGTAACATCAGTCCCCGAACGGTCGAATTGTGGTGGCCCCCACAAACTTATGGAGACCAGCATAGCACTTTGCTGGTATGATACCTCACGATGGTCAGAATATACTGGACCCTGCAATCGGGGGGGGTCGCCTGGGAATTGGACAGCTTAATGGAAATTCATTTGCACAACGGCATACCGCCCTGCATTTTGGGGATGATTGATAACGGTCTCAGCCTCTTCGAGCATAATTCCTCCCTAAGCCCAGCCAGACTTTGGGATTCGCTGTGCCATACCCTGCAACAAAAAAGTCCAGGGCTGGCCCTCGCGGATCAAAATGCGAATAGTTGGTGGAAGAATTAATGCCTTGGAACATATCCTCGAATTTCAGATGCAAGAACCCTTGACCACGATGTGGAATCCACCCCACGGCTTGGATCATGTCAGCTTGCCTTTCAGCTTGGATCTTGAAACAAGCGATGAATATCATCTGGACGGCTGGAGTGCATCCGAACCAAAGGCGTAGGAATGGTTCACCGATGAGCCACGCGGTATCACTTACGTTCTATTCCCGCAAGGAAGCATCCCCGTTTCTCGTAGGGTCAAGGTCGGAACCTTTGGTAGAAAATAGAATAAATCAGGTAATTTTATCCCTTGTGTTTAAAAATCCTGCCAAAAATTCCTAATTTTAGGGTTAAACCACTCCTACTCTTCTTTGCAAAACCAAACCTTAGCTTATGAAAAATCTCCTTTTAAGCTGCCTTTTACTCTTGGTGTTGGCCCCCATAGCCTTTGCTGGACAAGGGGGACCGGATGCTTACGGGTATACCTGGAAAGATTCCAACGAACCCGGTGGACCTACTTTCAATTGGATTAACATTACCACCACGGGCATCCAGGTGACCGGTTTGGCAGACGATAATTTTGTCGGGCCTTTTGGCTTTATTGACGGATTCCAATATTATTGGTATTACCCAAACCAAGTGTGGATTGGTTCGAACGGTTACCTAAGTTTCAGCGGCAACAATTTTGCATCACCCTTTCCCACGATTCCCAATACCGCCAGCCCGCACAATTTTATTGCTGCTATGATGTCAGATCTCAATTTTGACGGAACAGGTAATCCCGGAACCTGTTATTACCGCAATACTGCCGATACCATTGTGATAAGCTGGATCAACGTACCTTTCTGGATTGTAGGTACCCCATCCTATATTGGTTCCAATTCTTTTCAAATCGTTTTGGTTCGGTCGGACCGGAGTATCACCTTCAATTACCAAACCCAATTAGGCAGCACCCAAAACAATGATATCACCATCGGTATCGAGAACATTACCGGGCAATTGGGACTCCAACATTCCAAAAATGTTTATCCTCCCACCGGATATTCCATTAAATTTTATTACCCCACCACCACCACCTACCAAGTTGTGGATGGAGGAATCGACTGGAATATGGATGAAGGTAATGGAGGAATGTTTGTGAAAAGGTACAGCACTGTCCCGGTAGTCACCAATGTCAAGAATTTTGGGAATCAGCCTCTGTCCAACATCAGCGTGAGTGCCACCATCAGCCACCCCACAGCCCTGGGAATGTCCGGAACAGGCCAGATCGCAAGCCTCATCGCTGGAACCGACACCTCTTTCACCTTCAGCACCCCCTTGATTCCCACCGATCCCGGGATATACAACATGATATCTCAGGTAGGAGGTATCGTGGGAGATTTGGTTGCCTCGAATAATTTGTTAGCAACCAAAATCATTGCTATTGATACTTCGGGAACGCATATTCCCATGGAATACCATGACGGAACACCGGATTTGGGGGGGATTTCTTGGAGCGGAGGCAGCGGTGGGGTAGGTTATTACATGAAACCGGCCTTCTACCCTTGCCAAATCAACGGTTACCGCTTGATGATTTCCGCCGACCCTATGGCCAACGGTTGTTACCTCAAGATTTTTGATGATGATGGCCCCAACGGAAGCCCAGGCACCATGCTGGACTCGGTTTTTGCTTCCCCAGTCTCCTATGTTGTGGGTGCCAACAGTTTGATTCCTACGTCAGGAGCACCCATTACCATTCCAAGCGGTGGGTTTTATGTGTTATGGATCATGCCTCCCGGAGGTACAATCGCCTTGGCCCGCGATGCAACCCCTCCCATTTCCAACCGTTCCTACGAATACTTGGGTGGCATATGGGCGCCATGCCGATTCCGTTTTACCGAGGATTATTTCCTCGGTGTTAGTGTACGTTGGGCCAATTTCGAGGATATCAGCGCGCAACGCATCGTCTCTCCACCGGCTAACAGCCTGCTCCGAACCCCAACACCCGTGCAAGTGAGGGCGCTCAACATGGGGAGCAATGTAAACAGCCAACCCATTCAATTGGGTTACAAGTTTTCTATAGAACCTGCGGTCTATCACCAAGTTCCGGCTTCAGCGATCTTCTCAGGCGATTCCCTTACTCACCAATTCAGTACCCCCATATCATCGGGAACTTTACGATCCGGAACCTTGTGTTATTGGGTCAATATGAATGGAGATATGTTTGCCGGGAACGACACCTTATGCATCAATGTGACATATCAACCCAGCGTTGGTTTTAGCGAAGTTGATGACCGATCAGCATCCTGGAACATTTTTCCCAATCCGGCCAACGACCACACTTTTGTGCTTGGTTTGAACGAACAAACCCTGCCTTTGGAATGGGAAATATGGGACGCAGTGGGGCGTAAACACGCGGTGGAAATGACATTTGAGAGCGAAAGCCGGGCACGGCTCAATGTGAGTGGTTTGCCCCCTGGCTTTTATCACCTACTTCCCGTCCCTCTAGCCCACGGATCCGAATCGACTTTGCACAAACCCCTTCCTTTGCTCATCCGGCGATAAGGCACCAAATTTTTCTTCCTTTATCGCCCGAAAATTTAGGCGCAAATAGCAAAATATAAAGAGGGGATTTTGCCTATGAAACCAAAACAAAAGCCTGACCTCTCGGTCAGGCTTACGTTGGTGCCCAGAACTGGACTCGAACCAGCACAGGATTACTCCCACTACCCCCTCAAAGTAGCGTGTCTACCAATTTCACCACCTGGGCAAGTCACGATAAAGGTACATCGAAAACGCTAATTTGAACAAAGGGGCGTCCCACAATCACTCTCTAACGGATACCCCGAAGGTTCAACCAATGGTGGTAGGCCTTGGCATTTTGCTGATGCTCAGTCCAAGAGGATGCAAAACGATGCGAACCGGGTTGGGATGGATCGGCACAGAAATACAGAAAGGTATGGGCCTTGTTTTGAAGAACTGCGTCAATCGCATCAGTCGATGGTGTGCAAATGGGACCTGGAGGCAGTCCTGTGACTCTGTAGGTATTGTACGGCGATGCTATAGCGATTTGGGTTTTCCCTAACCTTCGCAGTCCAAAGTCCCCTGCAGCAAATTTGAGGGTGGGATCGGCTTGCAAGGGCATACCAATACGCAAACGATTGAGATAAACACCCGCAACCGTAGGTCGTTCGGGCGTGTATTGGGTCTCCTCCTCGACAATAGAGGCCAGCGTAATGACCTCAAAGGGTTTCATGTTCAGGCGATCAGCTTTGGCCAATCGCAAGGGCGTCCAAAATGCATTAAATTCTTTGCACATTATTCGCTGGAAAGCCCTGGGTTCTATTGTCCAGTACACTTCGTAAGTATTAGGTAAAAACAGGGCCATTTGCCATTCAGGGCGAAATGTCTGAGAGTCGATTCGTAAGGAATCACTTAGGAGATCTGCCCATTTCAGCGAATCCGCATACAGGCTATGCGCTAAAAAGGATGACAGTTGAGGTACTGTCCGAAATTTTCCCAACACAAGACGAACAGGGGTTTGACAACCTAAATTCATGGTTCGGAGCCAATTCAAGGTGGAACTATAACCATTGAAGGGATAATGACCTGGTTTTAAGGCCCTCATGCACAGAATCTTCCGGTAAACATCCGCCCTGTAAGTCCAAAGAGTCCAGGAGGGATTCTGTTCGCGTAATTTTGACCAAAGATCCGACCAATTCTCCATTCTTTGTTCACGCATGGCGGGCAATGCACGCGGCCAAAACAAATCTGCCAACACCATAAGTAGGGCCAGACCCAAAACCCAAGCTCCCGCTACACGCATTCTTGGATTCACGGAGAGTTTCGGATTTGAACGCGTAAAGCAAGGGCCCTGGGATCCCCGGGATAACGTTTTAAGATCCTGTTAACCAAACGATCTGCCTCTAAAGGTTTCTTCAAATGCAATTGAAGGCCCACAGCATTGAGCAGCGTTTGAGGATGATCCGGATCGAGACGAAGGGCCTTTTCATAACATATACCTGCTTTTTTAGGGTTACCCTCCAACAAATACAAATAACCCAAATTGGCATAGGCCGGGACATACAAAGGGTCTTGTTTGATAAGATTTTCAAGTCTCTGCACAGCAGACTGCCTGCGAGCCAAACGGTATTCATTCAGGGCTAATTTAAGTTGAAAGTCTGAAGACAGAGGCAATAAACGAACGGCTTGGAGAAAATATGGAGCAGCTTCGGCATGTTGGTTACGCATCGATAACAATTCCGCAATACGATAGGCCATCCAGGCCGAGGCACTTTGTGGAACCATGGTCTTGGGATAATCTTTCATCAAAGGATCAAGCTCTTTAGGGCTCTGCTTCAAATAAAGGAGATGAATCATGGCATCCACCCAACCAGCATTTCGACCACCGTGTGGAACTTTATTCAGCCATGCCATGGCGGAGTCCAGACCTTCTTTCTCCCCCTCGAAACGTTCCACGTACTGCAGCCAGGCCTTGGCCATGGTCAGAGGTTCTGGTTTGTCTTCATTCAGCGAAGCAAGGCCGAGCAAAACTCCTTTGGGCGGAAGGGATTGAAAATCGCCCTTGGTCGTTGGAATTTGAATTTTGTGATCGGTAATACGAACATGGGGAATGTCCGAAGAGCCCGATTTGGGCATATGGCAAGCCACGCAATTGTTTTGCTTTATCGCTCTTTGGGAGGCAGGAGCAGCACATCTTGCTTCCCTGGCCGCTGAACCGCCATGACAGCTATAACACTCTTTATTATACTGCAACGCTGCCGTTTTCTGCACCGAACGATGCGGATTATGGCACGAAATGCATCGCATAGCCAAAGGTTGCTGCTTCAAACAAGGGGATTGAGCAAGTCGATCCGGGTGCGAAGCCATGATGAAATAATCTTCATGATTCTGATGCCGAGGCAAGAAAACAGAGAACACATCGCTGAGTACCATCCCCGGCTTGAAGTCCGTGAAAGAACGTCCTTCCATGAGTACGGCATTACCCTGCAAATGGCAACGCTTGCATAAATCATTTTGAAGCGCATGGGTCAGACGCTTAGGGTTGACAATCGAATAATCCGGACCCATGGATGTATCGATAATCCGACCGGCCTGCTTTTCGCGCACATGCAATGCCCCAGGTCCGTGGCACCTTTCACAATCAATTCCCTGAGGCACTGCATAATATTGATTTGCGCTGCCTGGATTTTGGGAAGGATGGGCGTTATGGCAATTGATGCATTCGGCCTCAATGGGTCTAGCAAAACGGGAATTGTTACCGTTTTCAAATCCCGGAGGCAAATCCCAGCGACCATCTTGGGTATAGAATGTCATGGGCATTTGACACATCTTGCCATCACGTACCATGATATGCGAATTGGTATGTTGGCCTGAACCGACCACCATATCCACCTTCTCCCAACGGCGATGCACCGTATCCCCTTGCTCATCCAATCGGAATTCTTGGATGAAGATACCTTCTTCCTTGCGGATCGATTGGTAATGCATATCCAAGTACTTGTCGTATACCACCGTCGAAATACCCGTCCAGGAGGCTTTGGAATGCCCGGGTGCCAAACCCCAAGAGCGACCCATTCCCGTTTCCATGTACGAATCGTAAATCTCCGCGTGGCAAGATCGGCAAACCTCTTTACCCACATACCCCACCGAGTCCCCTGCGATATTGCGAAACAAGCGCCCTTGCTGACGGTCTTCCTCCAGGTTTCGGTGCGCGACTAACTCAGGATTGGAGCACCAAGCCAAAATTAACCACAAGGGAATTCCGGCTGCCAATAAAATCCAACGGACTCGCATCCCTGCAAAATTGCACAAAAACACCCTTGACTGCAAATTCACGGTAGATTTGCTTGCGATTTTGTTCATGGAAAGTCCCAAACAATACCAACCCCAGGGCCTGGAAGACCTCTGGTACGCACGCTGGATGGAAGCCAGGTGCTTCGCCAGTCAACCCGATGAGCGCAAAGCTTATTCGATCGTTATACCTCCCCCCAACGTCACCGGTGTTCTGCATTTGGGGCATATGCTCAACCATACTATTCAGGACATGCTCATCCGCAAGGCCCGCATGGAGGGTTTCAACGCATGTTGGGTACCAGGCACCGATCATGCGTCCATCGCCACTGAAGCTAAGGTCGTCCAAATGCTTCAAGAAAAGGGGATTCACAAAGCGAACTTGACCCGGGATGAATTCCTGAAATATGCCTGGGCGTGGAAAGAAAAATACGGGGGTATCATCCTGTCCCAATTACGCAAATTGGGTGCATCCTTGGATTGGGAAAGAGAAGCCTTCACGATGGATCCCGGACTTAGTCGAGCCGTGGTGGACGCTTTTGTGAAGCTCTACAGAGACGGCCTGGTTTACCGCGGGATCAGAATGGTCAATTGGGATCCTGCCGGTCAAACCGCCCTCGCGGATGACGAAGTAATTTTCAAGGAAGCCCAAGGTCAATTGGTGCATATCCGCTACCGCATTGAAAACTCCGAAGAGTTTGTCACCATTGCCACCGTTCGGCCTGAAACCATCATGGCCGATACGGCGATTTGTGTTCATCCGGAGGACTCGCGATACCAACACCTTGTAGGCCGCAAAGCGATAATACCTCTTATTGGCAAGGCGATCCCGGT
>VHAW01000059.1 GCA_016872225.1 Sphingomonadales bacterium
AAATCTTTCATAAAATGAGTTTATTATAGAAAAAACTTAATTAATTATTAAAATTTTGTTCAAAAAATAAGTGATTTGAATAAAAAATTATATTTTAAATTTTAAATATAATACTCATTTCTTTAGCCCATCCCTATCCCCTTGGGCTCTGTAAACCGTGTATTTTTGGCCATGCAAAGATTGTTGGAAACTCACCGCTCCTTTTGGAATTCTTTAGGGCTGCATACAGCCATAGTTTTATTGGCATTCTTAGGCTGGCTTCCTCCCACCAACGCGGGGACTGGCCCAAAGGAACAGCGTACCAACCAAGCTCAAGAGGTGTCGGACCGTCCTCAACCCAAAAAGGCCGCACCCCGTTTTCGAAAAATTTCTGCTCGCAAATTGCCTTTGGAATTACTGGAAGAATTCAGGAAAAATTATCCTGCCGCCGTGGAACTGGAATGGCAATCAAGAGACGCTCATAGCACGGAAGTAATGGATTTACAACCCCCGAGTACCAACGAAAAGCTTTTGATTCTTCGACTGGATACCAAGATATACCGCGTTCAGGGTTACAATCTTGGGCAATTTTTTACGGCTACTTATCTTAACAACAGAAGACAAAGTCACGCGATCCTCGAGAAATGCGAAGACCTTGCATCGGCCCTGAAATCATCTTGGCAAAGCTCCTACCCGGACTGGAAATGCTTGGCATTCACACGTATTTTAACTAACGAAAAAGAACTGCAACATCGAATTTTGATCACTCTTCCGACTCGATATCAAACCAGAATCCTCTCGATCGATTCCAATGGAAAACCACAGGCCATTGACCATGTAAAGCAATGGGGAAGAATACGTTATACTAAAATTAAGAATGAATCATTGCGCCTACGCTTATTGATAACAACACCTTAGTCTGAGTATATTTCTTCCTTCATGGTCCATAAGCCCAACGCTATCCTCCCAAACGACGGTTTACCACAACCGTCGCTTGAAACCGCCCAACAATTGGGTCTTCTCAAAGAGGAATACCAGGCCATACAAGGGCATCTGGGCCGTGATCCCAACTTCACCGAACTCAGCATTTATTCGGTCATGTGGAGCGAACATTGTTCCTATAAGAATTCCATTCAATGGCTCAAAACCTTACCCCGTGAAGGGGATTGTATGTTGGCCAAAGCCGGCGAAGAGAATGCCGGTTTGGTGGATATTGGTGATGGACTTGCTTGCGCTTTCAAAATCGAATCCCATAATCATCCGTCCGCCATCGAGCCCTACCAAGGCGCAGCAACGGGAGTTGGTGGTATCAACCGAGATATTTTCACTATGGGGGCAAGACCCATCGCCCAACTAAACAGCCTTCGCTTTGGTAAGGCCGACCATCCCAAGACCCATTGGCTGATGCGAGGCATTGTGCGAGGTATTGGCGACTACGGCAATGCTTTTGGTATACCCACGGTGGGCGGTGAAGTGTTTTTTGACGATTGCTTTCAAATTAACCCGCTGGTCAATGCCATGAGTGCCGGGATTGTCCGTCACGACGGAACAATTAAAGCCATTTCCGAAGGCCCTGGGAACCCGGTTTTCATTGTAGGTTCCAGAACCGGTAAAGATGGAATCCACGGAGCAGCTTTTGCCTCCAAAGATTTGGGAGAGAATGCGGCCGAAGATCTTCCTTCGGTGCAGGTTGGGGACCCCTTTCAAGAAAAGCTCTTGCTAGAGGCTACGCTAGAACTTATTGAAACGGGTTCAGTGGTCGGAATGCAGGATATGGGTGCTGCGGGCATTATTTGTTCCACCTCCGAAATGTCGGCCAAAGGCCAAGCAGGCATGCGAATTCAATTGGATCGTGTTCCCACGAGGCAGACCCGCATGCAGGGTTGGGAATTGCTTCTCTCGGAATCGCAAGAAAGAATGCTGGTGGTGGCCCAACGAGGTCGTGAAAATGAAATCTTTAAAGTTTTCCAAAAATGGGATATCCCCTGCGAGCAGATTGGCGAAGTGATCGAAGGGGAGCACCTGGAATTTTACATGCACGATCAATTGCTTGCCAAAGTGCCCGCAGATAGCCTGGTCTTGGGCGGTGGTGCACCGGTCTATACCCGGAATTACAGCGAACCTTCGTACATTCTGGAAGTTAAGTCCTTTGATGCCGACAAGATTCAGATTCCGGGCAACACGTTCGAAGAAATGTTACCGATATTGGAGCATTTAAGCGCTCACCCCAACCTTTGCTCCAAAGAATGGGTAGCCCGTCAATACGATGACACTATTGGAACAGCTCATTTGGGCACGCGATACCCATCCGATGCGGCGTTGGTTTTGGTCAAAGAAAACGGAAAAGCCCTTGCACTTACGGTGGACTGCAATTCCCGCTATGTCCACGCCGACCCTTACCAAGGTGCTGCCATTGCAGTTGTTGAAGCCGCTCGTAACATTGTTTGCTCAGGAGCAAAGCCTTTAGCGGTCACCAATTGCCTCAATTTCGGCAACCCTTACAACCCTGAAGTGTATTGGCAATTCGTCAAGGCTATTGAGGGCATGGGAATGGCCTGCCGAACCTTGAATACCCCCGTGACCGGCGGAAATGTGAGCTTCTACAACCAATCTTCCTACGAAGGTCCTGTGATGCCTTCACCGGTAATCGGTATGCTGGGTCTGCTTGACGATGTGACCCATCAACAAACCTTGGATTTCAAACAAGCAGGAGATTTGATCTACCTGTTGGGTCCCGTGACCGAAGATCTCGGTTCCTCACAATACCTGTACAGTTACCGCCAAGTGAAGCTCAGTCCTTGTCCTGTCCTCGACATAGAAGCCGAACAAACCCTCCACCACGTCCTTCATGAATTGACGGATAAGCAATTGGTGATGTCCATGCACGATGTCTCGGATGGCGGACTTTGGATAAGCCTCCTAGAATCGGCCCTGCATCGAGGTTTGGGATTCGAGGTAAAGTCAGCAGTAGGAATTCGCCGGGACGCCTTTTGGTTTGGCGAAGGCCAAAGCCGTGCCCTTGTCAGCATTGACCCAACCGAGCAATATGCTTTCGAACAATGTTTGAAAGACTTGGGCCTTCCTTACTTTCCTTGTGGGGTTGTAACCCGGGGTTCAATTGGTATAGATGGCGTGGAATATCCGAGCATAGAACATTTTGCTTCCCTCTATCTCCACAGCCTCGAGACCAAACTTAACGCGCCCTAATTTAATTTTGGGCCAGGACAAGGCTTCTTAGTGGTGAATTTTCGAAATTTTGAGGCTTAAATCGAGGGCCTCAACACTATGGGTCAACGCTCCAATGGAAAGAAAATCCACCCCGGTCTCCGCATAGTCCACCAAATTATCCAAGCGGATATTTCCACTGGCTTCGGTCACAAGACAATGAGCAGATTTATCCCTCGCAGAATCACGAAGAAAAGCTAACGCCTCTCGAAGGAGAGGTACCGAAAAATTATCGAGTAAAACACGGTCCACCGGTCCGGCTTGAAGGAGAATCTTCAACTCTTCAAGGTTGCGAACCTCCACAATTACGGGAAGCTTCAGGCCTTCTTTGGCAAGGTATTTCCGAACGGCCTCCAACGCCTCTAGTATGCCACCGCAAGCATCCACGTGATTATCCTTGATAAGGATCGCATCGTAGAGACCCATTCGGTGATTAACGCCGCCGCCGCATCGAACAGCTTCTTTCTCCATGGCACGATGCAGCGGTGTGGTTTTACGGGTATCCAAAAGTCGGCAAGACGTGTGGGCAATTTTGTCGGACCACCAACGAGTTCTGGTGGCTATCCCACTCATGCGCTGAAGAATATTCAGAAACAAACGCTCACCCTGAAGGATGGATGCAACCGATCCCGTAACCTCCAAGATGATCTCCCCTGCATGGATTCGGTCGCCGTCATTGCGCAATACCCGGACGACCAAGTTAGAATCCAATTGGGTCAAAACCGGAATGGCGGTGGACATTCCTGCCAAGACTCCATCGGCTTTGACTAGCAAATGTGCAGTACCAACCTGACCTGGCGTAATACAGGCCTTGGTCGTATGATCTCCGGGGCCTAAATCCTCTTCTAAGGCCATCCGTATATAGTCTTTAGTCAGCATAACGAATAATCGTTTTTAACGAAAAACAATCCGTGTAATTTCCCAATTCCCGGCATTCAAGCCCAAGAAAATTCGGACTTTGAAGGTTTTTCCTGTCATATCCCTGTAGATACCCACCAGATATGCTGATGTTCCACCCCCAGTATGCAGGACTTTGAAATTTGACACCGGATGCTTTTCAAAGAAATTACGCATCATGGCATAGGCAGCCCGGTTGGTGCATATGCTCTCTCTTTCCGATAACACAACCTCTAATCGAGGTCCAGCTTCGCGCAATAATTCATTTGCCCGCATACCTCGGATTAAGGTTGTAATTCGTTCAAAATCAGGGTTATTTACCGAATTTGCTTGCAACGCAGCCAGGGTCGTGGACAAGGTTGTTGACTCGGATTCCCGAAAATTAAAATCAGAAGTTGCCGTCGCCACAAACCCATAAAAGAGGGCAAAGCAAAAGGCATATATCGAGATCATTGGCACAACACAAACCTTAATAAAGTTAGGGTATGGAATCAGGCCCCTGCCTGCAATCGCGCATAATGGGCGAAGAAATGTGGAATCGTTTCAATTCCTTTGAAATAATTGAAAACCCCGTAATGTTCATTGGGAGAATGCAAAGCGTCCGAGTCCAAACCAAAGCCCATCAAAACGGATTTTAGTCCCAATTCCTTTTCGAATAACGCGACAATAGGAATACTCCCCCCACCGCGGGTAGGAATCGGGCTAACACCAAAGGTATCCTGCATGGCCAAAGAAGCCGCACGGAAAGCCACGCTATCGGTAGGGGTTACCACCGGTTCTCCGCCATGATGGGGCCGAACTTCTACTTGTACCCCTGGAGGAGCAATCGATTGAAAATACCGACTGAACAACTCCGTGGCAGACTCGGAACTCTGATGCGGAACCAAACGCATGGAAATTTTGGCAAAGGCCTTGGAGGGTAACACGGTTTTGGAGCCCTCGCCGGTATATCCGCCCCATATCCCGTTCACATCCAGCGTAGGTCGTATCCCGGTGCGCTCCAAAGTATTATACCCTTCCTCACCACGCAAAGACGTAACCCCCAAATCTTTCATGTAAGCCTCCGCGTTGAAGGGAGCTCTATTCAAATCAGCTCGTTGATCTTGGCTTAATTCCTGAACTTGTTCATAGAAACCTGGAATGGTAATGCGGCCATTGGCATCGTGCATTTGAGCAATCATCCCACATAGTGCGTTGATGGGGTTGGTCACAGCACCCCCATAGACTCCGGAATGTAAATCACGGTTGGGTCCAGTCACCTCAACCTCCAAATAAGATAAACCGCGAAGCCCTGAATCAATGCTTGGAACATCGTTGGCAATCATGCTGGTATCGGAAATAAGGACCACATCCGCACGGAGGCGCTCCGTGTTCTCCACAATAAAAGACGCGAGGTTGGCCGAGCCAACTTCTTCTTCACCTTCGATCATGAATTTGATGTTGCATGGAAGTGCATCGTAACGCATCATGTATTCGAAAGCTTTGACATGCATATAGACCTGTCCCTTATCATCGCAGGCACCGCGGGCATAAATTTTGCCGTCCCGAATTTCCGGATCAAAAGGGGGGCTATGCCACAATTCGTAAGGATCTGCCGGCTGAACATCGTAGTGACCGTAAACCAAGACCGTTGGCAAAGCAGGGTCCACAATGCGTTCGCCATAGACTACGGGGTACCCCGCAGTTGGACAAACCTCTACTTGGTCCGCCCCGGCCTCCTTAAGTCGATCGGCCACAAATTGAGCTGCCTCAAAAACATCCTCGCTGAAATCCGGATTGGCCGAAACAGAAGGAATTCTTAACAAATCAAACAACTCGTCCAGAAGACGCTGGCGGTTTTCTTCTATAAAATGCTGGGTCTTGTTCATAGGGTAAAGTTAGCAAAGAGGCATCAACCTCGCTCAGGATTCAATTCCTTCCAGACCTTCGCCGCCAAAGCCGTGCCCGATGCCACAATCTCGGTACCATGCAGCGGGTTAATCCCATCTCGAATACCGCTTACCACCCCTCCGGCTTCCCGAACCAGCAGAATACCTGCCGCCACATCCCAAGGCTGAAGGTTATGCTCAAAATATGCATCGAAGCGACCACAAGCCACATAGGCCAAATCCAAGGCCGCAGATCCCAGACGCCTTAGGCCCCGGCATTGCCGCATGAGTTGCCCAAGGGAGGCCATGTATTCCTCCATTCGGTCAAAGCGGTAATAAGGAAATCCAGTAGCAAGCAGGGCGTCCTCCAAGTGCTCTTGATTGGAAACGCGAATGGGTATGCCGTTCAAAAAGGCCCCCGCCCCCTTCACAGCGGAGAACATCTCTAGAGTACACGGCGAATAGACCACGCCAAGCAACAAATCATCATCCTCGGCAAGGGCAATGCTTATGCTGTAAAAAGGGAGCTTGTGCACAAAATTGGTTGTCCCGTCCAACGGGTCAATGATCCAACGCAGTCCTTTGGAAACACCAACCACCACAGCCTCCTCGGTTTGGAAAGCAGCTTGAGGACACAATTTCGAGAGCCCTTTAATCAGTCTTTTCTCGCATTCCACATCCGCATGGGTGACCAAATTGTGTTTGTCCTTGAAACGCACATGCTCCTCTTGCAGCAGCTCCCGGGCTTGTATCAAATAGGTCCCACAATCCAAAGCCAAAGCCTCCACACGGGTACTTAGACCAGGCTCGGGAACAAAAGGTATCGAGGATAGCGACATACCGTATTTTGAGGAGTTACAAAAAAATCATGATTACTTTCCATAGACCAAAAGACTTATGATTTGGAAGAAGAAAGTTTGACAGGAATGCTCCTGCGGATCAAGGCAATCAACACCGTAAAAACCGTGATCATGCACGCAATTCTTCCAATAAAATCCCCATGCTCCGCATAGAAGGTCATGGTATGGTTTAAGCGGAGGCGGCCCTTGACCAATCCCCTGCGATCCCATTCCAGAGAATCAAGGATATCCCCCCTTTGGTTCATAGTGGCGGAAATTCCTGTGTTGGCCGATCGCAACAAATCACGACGGTATTCGATTGTACGAAGTCTGGCCCAGGACAAATGCTGTCGATGGCCGTCCGTATTGCCCCACCACCCGTCGTTGGTGATGATACATAACAAATTAGCGCCATTACGCACAAATTCACCGCAGAACTCTCCAAAAATAGACTCGTAACAAATCAACGTCGCGGCTTTCAAAGGAGTCCTTCGCGAACTGTCTTGGTCGCCTCCACGAAGTGATTGCCCAAGCAGCGGCATGGTCATGGGAATTTGTTCAGTTTGTTTTCCTAATTGACCGCTCATGCCGCCCAAATCCACCGAGATGAGCTTCGAAACTGCTTGAAAGAACCATGGGTAAGGTAATTTTTCTACCCCGATCACCAGTTTGGATTTATGGTAAACAAGGGGCGGGGTTGAATCAGCTTCTGAGTCCTGAGGGCGCAGTCCCAAAGCTGAATTGTAGGCGGTATACCATCGCAGGCCGCCCATTTGGAGGCTTCTTGCATAGGGTCCAGCGTGCTCGCGGTCGGGATGCCATTCCACGGCACTGGTACCAACAATCCATGCCTGGAAGGGATGCATGCGATGGTAGGCCTTCAGTTGATCCCCGTAAGGATTTACTGGAGAACCGTACCCTGTTTGGTAAAATCCCGGCAATGCGGTTTCTGGCCATAAAATCAAAGCGGCATCAGCGGCTGAATCGGATAATGTAACCATGATGCGCATTTGTTTCTCGTAAGTAGACGGATCAAACTTGACCGTGTACGGATCCATGTTCGGTTGAATCGCGGCGACCTCGATGGGATCCCCGGCAGGTTGGTACGTTACATACCTCCATTGGGAATATCCCCATGGAAAAATTAGCCATAGAAGAGCAACCCCCCATGGCCTGAGGGAAAATTTAGGAGCATGCAACCATGCCCGGTATATCCAAAAATTCACCGACAAAATCCACAAGGAGCCGCCTGCAACCCCGGTCCATTCGTAAAACTGTATCCACGAAGGATGATTGGCCATGGCATGGCCCAAGAGCATCCACGGAAAATCCAAATCAATCCTTTGATGCACGTATTCCATCGCAAGCCAAGGGCTTATCCAAAAAATCCACGTAAGCCATGGCTTATTTTCCATGGAATAACCGGAATTTCGGCATAGAAAACGATAAAACAAAACAGCGACAGTAACATATAATGCATTGGCGACCACCCCCGCGACTGCCCCAATAAGCGCCGCATGATAGACCCACCAGGTACCAAGTCCAAAGGCTGCGAGCATGGCACCAAAAACAAAACTCATCCTCATTCCTTGCTGGGCAGAATCAACAAGCCATAGGATTGGAACCAAAGCCACCATGATCAACAAGGAGAAATCCAAAGGCGGAAATGCCAGCCACCATAAGACTGATGCAGCAATCGCTGCCGTTAATCGATTCATCATCGGTTCACCCTTGAAGGTATTAAAACCCGGAGATTTGTTGAAACGGGCATGACTTTGTCTCGTATCCCCCAAAATAACCCATGCATCCAATAAATTCACCCTTTTTTGCGCTCATTGGCCTATTTTTGTTTTTAAACTTAGGTAAAGATCTCCGGCATTGAATGGATTAAGCGACATCTCCCTATCTAATCGATTCTCAGCGATTCAAACCGACCTCGTCAACATTGAAATCCTAGAACCATGAATCTCTCGACACTTACAGGCAAGTCACCTTCTGGCAAATTCATTTTTCTATTCGTCCTTGCTAACGGCTTGTTGAACATGACTCCTCATTTGGTTGCCCAAGAAAATAGCAAAGCCTCCTTGAACGGCCAGCAAGAAATAAGGTCTAGAGAGACCCCCTATCCAATGCTTCATCAGGGCGGTATTCAAGAACTAAACGCTATACCGCAGGATCAGGAAGCCTTGGCACAACTTTGGGACAGTTACCCCTCGTTTGATGGCAGAATTTACCTGGCCTTGGGGATGCACAGGCTACCGGGTACGGCAGAATGGAAGAAAATGGAAGAGCTTGGGCTAGAATATCAGGGGTTCATGCCCCCTTTGGCTTATTTGATTGCGGTGCCTGAACAGCCTAGCCCTGCATTACTGGATTATTTGTGCCGAGAACGCACCCTCTTTGCGGCCTTCGATACCCTGAGTGCAGACGCCAAGCGATCCATGGAGCTGACTAATCCTGGGTCATTATCCGGAATTTTGACCCGAAACGGCCTCAAGGGTCTACACATCCTACTCCATCCAAGCGCGAACCTTGAAAGATTCAAGGAATTTTTGAGGAGTTTGCCCTCGGTGGAGCCCATGGAGTCTGCCCACGGACAAATGGGATTGAGCCTCTATGCCAACGATACGGATGCCGAAATTCTCCTCGCCCACCCTGCCGTTCAATTCATGGAACCTGCCCGTGGCTTGGGGGAACCGGAGGATCGAGAAGCACGCAGTTTACATCGAGGGCACGCCATCGACAACATGATGGAGGGAGGTACGCGGTATAACGGCAACGGTGTCACTGTTGGAATAGCGGACGATGGGGCAATAGGTCCTCATATTGATTTCACAGGAAGAGTCACGCAGTACACCACCAATACCTCTTCAACCAATACGCACGGGGATATGGTCTCCGGAATCGCGGTGGGTTCAGGTAATTTGAATCCAACCCGGATTGGAGCGGCTTACGGTTCTTACCTGCACATGTACAGCATATCAAGCTACCCCCACGTCGCCAATGCGGTTGCTAATTACAACAGCCTGGGCACGACCCTGACTTCCACTTCGTATTCAGAGGTTAACGGTGGGCTTTACAACAGCAGCGCCGTGACCATCGATGGGCAAA
>VHAW01000060.1 GCA_016872225.1 Sphingomonadales bacterium
TCTATCAACACAGTCAATTGACTATGGGTTGGTGCATTAATTGTCACCGCGAAACCAAAGTCAATTTGGATAACGGTTATTACCAACAAGTTCATGGTAATTCGGTAGCCTTTCAACAGGCCGTCGCCGACCAAGGATTAACCATTGCCAATCTGGGTGGTCTGGATTGTGCCAAGTGCCATTATTAATTAAATCGCTGAATCCCATCCCCCTAAATTCACCATAAGTGGAAAAGAAATACTGGAGAAGCCTGGACGAACTTCAACAAACCGACCCCTTTGTAGAGGAGAGTTCGCGGGAATTTTCCCAAGAGCTCCCAATCGAATCTCTGTGGGCTGAATCCACCGGCATTCAGAGCAATCGCCGTGATTTCCTTAAATATTGCGGATTTGGATTATCTGCTGCGGCATTGGCAGCTTGCAACAAAACACCCGTGAAAAAGGCAATACCTTTTGTAATTCACCCGGAGGAAATTTCGCCAACTTTGCCCAATTGGTACGCCAGTACTTATTTTGATGGTCACGATTACGCTTCTGTATTGGTCAAAACCCGTGAGGGTCGACCAATCAAATTGGAGGGTAATAAATTATCATCCTTGAATCAAGGAGGACTCAATGCCAGAGTCCAGGCATCGGTGTTGGGGGTTTACGATGAAGAAAGGCTTCAAGATCCCGAAATTGAAGGTCAGAAGGCGGATTGGGAAGAATGGTTGGGCGAGGTTGTGCAGGACTTGTCCGGTGCTGCCCCGAACTCGGTTTTGCTGCTTACTCCTTCGGTGGTATCCCCATTGACCAAAACTTTGTTGAAACAATTGATGTCTCGTTATCCGGCCATCAAGCATGTAGTGATGGATCACCAATCCGTTTCAGGTATGCTGGAAGCCAACGAGGTTTCTTTTGGATTGGCAGCGCTTCCCGCGATGCGGTTTGATAAAGCCAAAGTCATTCTCGGGATTGGAGCAGATTTTTTAGGGAATTGGGTATCACCTACGGAATTTACACGACAGTGGTCCAAAGGTCGCCGTCCATCCAAAGATGCGCCAGTGATGTCAAGGCATATTCAGTTTGAGACTATTCTTAGCCTTACTGGCTCCAATGCCGACGCTCGCTACACCTATCGGGCATCCCAAGAGGCATTGGTCGTAGCCAATTTGTACAATGCTGTGGCGAAGTTTGCGGGGAGAACATCTTTGGATGCCCCTGCTTTGGAATTGGCTGGTAATGCGATTGCCCAAACGGCCAAAGAATTGTGGGCTGCTCGAGGGGATTCCCTGGTGGTTTGTGGTTCCAACGTTCCTGAAGTCCAATTGCTGATTAACGGCCTCAACGATATGTTGGGGAACTACAGCACTACCTTGGATTGGTCTTCGCCGTGGCAGGTTTTGCAAGGAAGGGACGCCCAAGTTTCTCAGGCGCTGACTGATTTGCAAGCGGGTCAATACAAGACTGTGATTATCAACCAGGTTAATCCTGTTTATGCTTCCTCTCAAGGGAAATCTTGGGCTAAGGCCCTCAAAGGCACCCGGTGTTATGGATTCTCTTTGCGACGCAATGAAAGTACAGCGCTTTGCCGCGCCCTTGCGCCTGCATCCCATTCGCTGGAATCTTGGGGGGATGCAGAGCCACGTCAAGGTCTTTATTCGTTGATGCAGCCTGCGATTGCTTCTTTGTTCAATACCCGCTCATGGGATGAGGTCATGTTGGGATTGTTGGGACGTCAAGAAAAAGTGTATGATGTGTTGCGTAAATCTTGGATTACCAGAGCAGCCGGAATGGGAGTCGTCTCTGATTTTTCTGCGTTTTGGCGAAAAATTTTGCATGATGGTGTTTTTGAGAGGCCCGCTAATGTCAGGGTAACCTACAAGGGCTTTGATTCCAATGCGATTACAATTTCGTTGAAGGTCTCTAAGCTTTTGGATGTCAATTCCAAAGAACTGAATTTGGTGGTTTACGCTAAGTTAGGAATGGGTGATGGTCGCTTGGCGCATATTCCCTGGTTGCAGGAAATGCCAGATCCTATAACCAAGGCATGTTGGGATAATTATCTTATGGTTTCCTTGGTTACTGCTCAATCCAATGGTCTCAAAGATGGTGATGTGGTTCGCATTAATGCCGATGGGATAGAACAAGAAATTCCTGTCTTGGTTCAGCCCGGTCTTTTTGCGGATACCTGTGCTCTCGCCATGGGGTACGGTCAACAGTTTGCCGGGAAAGCTGGCACAGGAGTGGGAGTTAATGCTGCTCCTTGGTTACGTTCAAGTGGTTTTGTAACAATTCAATCCATCGAGAAAACGGGAGAGACCTATCAGATTGCTCAGACCCAAACCCACCATACCATTGAAGGTCGCCTCCATGTGAAGGAAACTACCTTGAAGGAGTATGCTGCCAATCCAGCATCAGGCAACGTGCGTCCTTATGTTTCGGTGCGTCAGGAAGACGGTACTACTAAGAAGGTTTATCCTGGTATTTCCCGCGATGCCATCACCTTGTGGCAAAAACGTGATTACGAAGGCCATCATTGGGCCATGGCTATTGACCTTAACGCTTGTACAGGCTGCGGATCCTGCGTGGTGAGTTGCCAAGTCGAAAATAATGTGTCGGTGGTGGGTAAACAGGAAGTCCTGAATCGCCGTGAGATGCATTGGATTCGCATAGACCGCTACTACAACTTTGATAATCAAGGTGAAGGTAATCAGTCCCGCCGTATCAACAAGGAAGATGAGTACGCCGGCATAGACAAACCTGATCAGGTTTCGGTGCTATTCCAACCTATCATGTGTCATCAGTGTGATAACGCGCCTTGTGAGACCGTTTGTCCGGTGTTGGCCACATTGCACAGTTCCGAAGGGCTGAATCAGATGGTTTACAACCGTTGTGTGGGAACTCGTTATTGTGCGAACAATTGTCCCTATAAAGTTCGTCGCTTTAATTGGTTTTCTTATATCGACAATCCACAGTTCTACAACAACCCCGCGCAGACCGATTTGGGTCGCATGGTATTGAATCCGGATGTGACGGTGCGTGCTCGCGGTGTGATGGAGAAATGCACGTTTTGTGTTCAACGAATACAGGCTGGTAAATTGGATGGCAAGCGTAATGGGATGCGCCCGGTGGATGGCAGTATTCAGACCGCTTGTCAGCAGTCTTGCCCTTCTGGAGCGATTGTCTTTGGAGATCTCAATGACCCCCAGAGCGAAGTTTCTCGCCTTTTCCTCAACGAGAGGACCTATGGCGTGGTAGAGGAACTTAACGTTCTGCCTTCAGTCAATTTCCTAACCAAAGTCCGCAACACCACCCCGGTGCAGGCCTAAAGTGACTTTGGTCATAACGCATCGATAAACCAACCCTCGATCCCTAACAATCGGTTCAACCAGAAACCCATGTTCGAATCTCCTACACGAAGACCTCTGATTACCGGGAAAACATCGTATTCCCAAATTACCGAGGACATCATCAAGCCCATCGAGGCCAAGCCTACCAAATGGTGGTACCTGGGTTTCACCGTATCGCTGGCTGCTCTTGGTCTCTGGTTACTCTCGGTTACCTACCTGCTTTTCACCGGGGTAGGGGTATGGGGTTTGAACAAAACCGTGGATTGGGGTTGGGATATTACTAATTTCGTATGGTGGGTTGGTATCGGTCATGCAGGCACTTTGATCTCTGCGGTACTCCTTTTGTTCCGTCAAAAGTGGCGGACTGCTGTGAATCGTTCGGCAGAAGCCATGACCATTTTTGCGGTAATCTGTGCGGGTTCGTATCCTTTGTTGCACGCAGGTCGTCCCTGGCTGATTTACTGGGTCTTTCCTCTTCCCAATACCTACGGTTCGTTATGGTCCAACTTTAATTCGCCTCTGCTCTGGGACGTTTTCGCGATTTCAACGTATCTCACGGTCTCTTTGGTTTTTTGGTATGTGGGTTTGATTCCGGACTTAGCTACCATCCGCGACCGGGCGGTGGGCCTTCGCAAGAAAATCTATAGTTTGATGAGTTTTGGCTGGAACGGTTCGGCCAAAGGCTGGCAGCGTTTCGAAAGTGTTTCTTTGATTTTGGCCGGTCTTTCAACCCCTTTGGTTCTTTCGGTCCACACCATTGTCTCCTTTGACTTTGCAACATCGATCATCCCCGGATGGCATACGACCATTTTCCCACCTTACTTCGTCGCAGGTGCCGTCTTTTCAGGCTTTGCGATGGTGCAAACCCTGCTCATCATCATGCGCAAATCTATGCGCTTGGAACATTACATTACTTTGAACCACATCGACGTGATGAACAAAATCATTTTGGTGACCGGTTCCATTGTAGGGTCGGCTTACATTACCGAGTTTTTCATCGCGTGGTATTCTGCCTTTCCGTACGAACAATATGCCTTCGTGAACCGGGCCTTCGGTCCGTATTGGTGGGCCTATTGGACGATGATGACCTGCAATGTGATTACCCCTCAATTGTTTTGGTCACGCAAATTGCGTCGTTCCTTGACCGCTTCCTTTATCATCTCGATTTTTGTGAATATAGGCATGTGGTTTGAGCGTTTTGTGATCATTGTCACTTCTTTGCACCGGGATTACCTGCCTTCATCGTGGTTGATGTATTCGCCGTCTTGGGTTGAAATCTGCATGTACATCGGCTCGCTGGGGCTCTTCTTTACCTTGTTCTTTCTCTTTGCTAAATTCCTGCCGGTGATTGCGGTGGCCGAGGTCAAATCCATCTACAAAACATCCTCTGAAGAGGAGATTGTCAAAACAGCTACCCAAGAAGGTGTCAATCTTCAAGAAGCTCATGCTCACACCAACGGTTCTTACTAAGTCTCTCGAATTCACTTAACAGATTTGCTAACAAACTTTATGACCAAGAAATACATCTTAGGCTTGTTTCGCGATGAAGTGCCCTTGCTTCATGCGGTGCACGAACTGCGCAAAGAAGGTAACAAGATTCATGAGGTATATACCCCGTTTCCTGTACATGGTTTGGATGAAGCCTTGGGGTACAAGCGTAGCCGTCTTCCACGTGCAGGGTTTTTGTTCGGTTGCTTGGGGGGTACGTTGGGATTAAGCATGCAGGCTTGGATGTTGGGAGTGGATTGGCCGATGAATATCGGAGGTAAGCCCGCACTGGCTTGGGTTGACTTTGTTCCGGTCACTTTTGAGCTTACGGTTTTGATTACGGCCTTGGGGATGGTGGCCACTTATCTGGTTGCCTCGGAGTTCATTCCAGGGAATGAACCCAAGATACCGGATCCGAGAATCAGTTCGGACGTTTTTTGTATCGCCATTCCTGCTGAAGATGCCTCTTCTTCGGTAGGTTCTCGTTTGCGTGAATTGGGCGCTGAAGTCCAGGAAAAGGAGGTTGAATTATGAAACTTTTGAACATGCGAACATCTATTGCAATTCACCACATTGGGGTTGGGGTAGGGCTGTGGGCCCTGAGTTCTTGTGCCTTGATCGAAGATAACAAAGAGCCAGGTTGGGAATACGCACCGCAGATGTACGTTTCCACCCCCTACGAGCCGTATTCTCAGGTCAAGAAAAATTCGATCAATGCAGATGGCAAGAATATGCGGGCTCCCGTTGCAGGAACCATTGCCCGCAACGGAATAGGCTATGATAACACTGTTTTGGAGTTAATGCACAATTACCCAATTAGCCGCGACAGTGTGGATTATGCGGGCAGGGTATTGCGTAATCCTTTGGATAATCAAGATACCACGTTGCTTGCTGAAGGTAAATACCTTTACGGGGTTTTTTGTTCTTCTTGCCATGGCGCGAAGGGGAATGGTCAAGGCAAAGTTGGCCTTAAGTACGCGGGGGTTCCCAATTACAAGGATTCACGTATACCTGGGCTTCCCTCGGGTCATATATACCATGTTATTACATTGGGTAAGAATAGGATGTGGGGCTTGGGTTCTCAAATACGTCCCGAGGATCGTTGGAAAATTGTGCTCTATGTCAATCAGTTAAGAGGTTACAAGGAGCCATCCTAAGGGGTGCTCTCATGTTTTTGGTGTTAAAAAGATAAAGAAATGGGTTCTCATCACGCCGTTGAAATCAAAGAAGAGCGGTACGCGCCTTCCTCACGCCTGACCAATATCATCCGACTTCTGATTGGAATCGGTATTGTGACGGTTGCTGCCGGGGTTTATACCGACGGTCATCGCTTTTGGGCTAATTATTTGCTCAATAATTGGTTTTTCTTGGGTCTATCTCTGGCGGGAGTTCTTTTTGTGTCGATTCAATCGGTGAGCAATGCCGCCTGGTCCTTGGGTTATCGACGCATTGCCGAGGCCATGGGGGCTTATTTGCCTTGGGCTTTTGCCGGATTTGCGGTCCTGATGATTTCTACCTCCTTGCATTGGAGTCACCTTTACCACTGGGCTCATCACGGCATCGCCGAAGAGTTTTTGGAGGGGGGACAGCCGAATCCGGAATATGATCCCATCATCGCCTCCAAAGTTCCATATCTCAATGTTCCTTTCATGGCGGCGCGTATGGCGGTATTCTTTGGACTATGGATTCTTCTGTACCGTGCTATCCGTAAACATTCTTTGCTGGAGGATCAGGAAGGCGGTCTGTTGCGAATTCGCCGCATCAAAACCCTCGCATCCATTTTCTTACCTGTATTTGCCGTGACATGGGCCATGAGTACCTGGGACTATGTCATGTCGGTAGACACCCATTGGTATTCGACCATTTTTTGGGTGTATCATTTTGCAGCCGCATGGGTTGCAGCGCTTTCGTTCATGGCCATTGTCGCAGTTCTTCTCAAAAAAGCCGGATACCTGCCGCATTTGAACGACAACCATTTGCACGATTTGGGAAAGTTCATGTTTGCCTTTTCCATTTTTTGGGCCTATATCTGGGTATCTCAGTTTTTGCTGATTTATTATGCTAACATTCCGGAGGAAACGATTTATTTCCAGGAACGTTTGGAGCATTTCAAAATTCCCTTCTTTGTGAATGTGGGAGTAAATTTTGTGTTACCCTTCTTTTTGCTTATGACCCGCGGATCCAAGCGTCAGGCTAATTATCTGATGGCCGTCGCAATTCTGTTGATAGCAGGCAAGTACCTGGATCTTTATTTGGGGATCATGCCGGGCACGGTGGGAGGCCATGCTCATTTCGGTTGGATGGAAATTGGCATGTTTGCCGGGTATACGGGCTTATTCCTTTGGGTGGTGACCAGAGCTTTGGCTTCAGCCTCGATTATTCAGCACCGCCATCCCTACATTAGGGAGTACGCCACCCACGAGGTGATGTAGACCAAAGGCATCCAAAGGCTTCACCTAAGCATTATATTCGTTCAAACAAATGATAATGCTTCAACAACTATCGGGGCCACAGCGTTCTCCATCGCCTGTTTCAGGAAATGTTTCTTCCAATCAAAGCCAAGTTCAGTTGTCTACTCCTTGGCGATCGCTGATTACGCTCATAGGCGTTTTCTTTTTTTGGGGTTTTGTGGCAGCTTCCAATGATATCCTTATTCCTGTCTTCAAACATGCCTTGGACCTGGAACAATGGCAGAGCCAAATGATTTCCTTCGCCTTTTATGTGGCCTATACCTTGGGTTCTTTGTTGTACCTGGGAGCCTCGGCGCTTTGGTCAGGGCCTCACCACGATGATTTGATTAGTCGCTGGGGCTATGGAAAGGCTCTTGCCTACGGTTTATTGGTTTCGGCTTCGGGAACTCTGTTGTTTATTCCTGCCGCCAATCAAGCCTCCTTCCCTTTGTTGTTGGCGGGGTTGATGGTGGTGGGTTTGGGATTCAGCTTGCAGCAAACGGTAGCTAACCCGTTGGTGATCATGATGGGTCCCGCAGCAGGGGGGTCTCAACGTTTAAGCATGGCCGGGGGTATTAATAATTTAGGCACAACTCTCGGACCGTTGCTGGTGAGTTATGCCATTTTCGGACCCATGGGCGCATTGGATGCGACGAATTCGGGAGGGAATGGTGCCCCAGGTGCTACCGGTGCTGATTCATCTGGCGCTATGGATTTGGCCTCCGTGCAAACTCCCTATCTTGTGTTAGGGGCTTTGTTTGTGTTGACGGCCTTGGTCTTTTATTTCAAGGACTTTGGAAGGCCGGGGAAGGCAGAGGAGACTGAGGATTCATCAACGACTTCATCAAAGGAGAAAGATATTGATCATTCCTCGGTGTTCGGTTTACCTCAGGTATGGGGAGGGATGATCGCTATCTTCCTTTATGTCGGGGTGGAGGTGGCGACCGCTTCGAATCTCCCAGAGTTTTTGCGCGCGGAAATGGGGATGCCTGTAAAGTCCTTGGCACCTTTTGTAGCCTTGTTTTGGGCCAGTCTCATGATTGGACGATGGACGGGAACAGCGGCCATGATCAAGGACGGATTTGGGAGTTTGAGTGTGGAAGTCTCGCAATGGATGGTGCGCTTACTCTTGCCTGCCGCGGCATTCGGGGTTTTCTTACTCGTGACTTATTTGGGTGGGCATAGTCCCTCGGAGCATTTGCCCTATTGTCTGGCCTTGGTGATTTTGATTTTGGGGGACGCTTTGAGCGGTGGGAAAGCCGATCGCCAGTTAGCCTTGTATTCAATGTTGGGGATTGCTTCGCTCTTGTATGGTATGTTAGCCCCACCAGCCATAGGGGTTTATGCGTTGATTGCGGTGGGTTTGTTTTGCAGCACGTTGTGGCCCTGCATTTTTACTCTGGCTGTGAAGGACATGGGTTCCTCGACCACCAAAGTGTCCTCGGCCTTGATCATGATGATCATGGGCGGCGGTTTTGTTTCTGTTTTTCAAGGCTACTTGGCGGGAATGCCCGCCATTCGGATTGTTTTTCAAGGCTATTTGGTGGGAATACCCGCCATAGGGATTCGTGGTTCGTTTGTTGTTGGGATTATTTGCTTTGCGTATTTGGCGTACTATGCGTTGGTGTTGAGCCGACGCGGTAAGGCCGCATAATTTGAACGCTATGCGTCGTTGTTGGGTGTGGATTGGATTGATGGGAAGCCTGCTGCTTGTCCTGATGGTCTGTGCAAAGGACTATGGACAATCTGCTGTCCTTGAGAAGGATAATTCCAGCATTAATGCGGGGTTGGTCCCCTTGCCGGTCGAAGTCTTGCCTTTGCGAGGGGAATTTCGATTGGAGAATTCTCGCGAACGAAAGGACCTCGAGGCGTACTTTTCGAGATCTGTAATTCCGTTAAATTATCGCTGTCCTCGTAGGATTTCGTTTTCGTTGTTGAGTGCCAAGGATTCCTCGGACCTTGCCACATTGGGTTTGCATGCAAATTGGCAGTGGAATGAGGCGTATGTGATGGAAATGGACGGCCGTGGTATTCGAATCCGAGCAGGAGGAAATGCCGGTAAATTTTATGCCCGCAGAACCTTGCAACAAATCTTGGATGCGGATTCTCTTCGCTTGGCAAGGGGGAGATGGCCTGCCTTGCAAGTCAGGGACTTTCCACGGTTTGCTTGGAGGGGAATGCACCTGGATGTGGTGAGGCACTTTTGGACCGTGGCCCAAGTTCGTACCTATTTGCAGTGGATGGCCCGCTACAAATTCAATGTCCTGCACTGGCATCTCACCGACGATCAGGGTTGGCGATTGGAGGTCCCGGATTTGCCGGGATTGACCCAGGTATCCGCCTGGCGTTCCGCGACTTTGATGGGAAGGCCGGATGCCGTAGAAGACTCTTCAAGATACCGTAAAGAAATTCACGGAGGATATTACCGCTCTCAGGAAATTCGGGATTTGGTGCGATACGCAGATTCGTTGCATATCCGCATTGTTCCGGAAATCGAAATGCCGGGTCATGCCCGGGCAGCCCTTGCCGCTTATCCGAAACTTTCATGCAGAGGGGATTCTTTGCCTGTTCCGGGAAATTGGGGGGTCTTTGAGGATGTCTTTTGCGCAGGCAATGAATCAACCTTTGAATTTTTGAGT
>VHAW01000061.1 GCA_016872225.1 Sphingomonadales bacterium
TTTCTACCTGGGGTTAGGATTTGCCCAGGTAGGCGAACTTTTTTATGAAGCTAACATCCCGCATTATCGCTGCATTTATCAAAGCCTTGTGGAGGAAGTATCTTGATGAGCCTCCAACCCATCCTCCATTAAACGTTTGGAGGCGGCTCGTCGTGAGGCAAGCACCGTGCTTGCAGCATGGAATTGGCACCATGGGGCGAATCGACTTTTAGGGCCATACGTTTGGGAGCCTCGGCCTGTTTGGGCATAGGCCTCGGTTTGTGGGGGTCATGGATACCCATAGGATGGAACCTCCTTCATAGCTTATCCCTCACTATCGCAGTCGTCATAGGCATGCTGATCAATGGGAGCGTCCACGGCATCGCATACCAAGTGCGAAACCTCCCAGGCATCTTATGCTGGATAAGCCTAACAACAGGCCTTGGCTCACTCCAAGGGCCCGCGTTGCCCGAAGCTTCATCGATGTTTGCGAGTCCTGCCCCTTCGGGTCTTCTGGGATCGGATTTGTTGCTTGTGCAAGTCTTCCGTCAAGACAGTCCAACACGGTACCGGGCGGTAATGTATCGTAGAATGGTTAATTCAATGCCTGACAGGAGGTGGCATGCCTACTCCATGGGCAGTGAAATCCTCCTAAGCCTTCCATATTCTCCCCAACCCAGGGATGCAATGGAGAAATCTCTGCCGAAAGTAGGCGATCACCTTCTCACAGAGGCCACTCATTTACGATCCATCATGGGTCCTAAAAATCCGGGGCAAGGGGACTTGCGGGATTATTATCAGAGCCAAGGGCTAGGTTTCGAATTGAATTTAAACCAAGGTGGAGCCTATCGGATTTTGAATCAGGATAAATACCGAATGAGCAGCGTGCGGTGGGACGATCAATCTTTCAAGGTGAGATTTGGAAGATGGCAAAGCCATTGGTCGCATCGAATGGATCTAAACATCTCGGATTCGGTAGGACGAGCCTTGTCCAAAGCACTTTTGTTAGGATGGCGGGTGGATCTCAGTCAAGAACTTCAAGATGGCTTTCGAAATTCAGGAACGGTACACCTGCTGGCTGTTTCAGGTATGCATGTGCTGTTCATCTACAAAATTCTGCAATGGATTATGCGTGGCCTCTACCTCATCTTGGTAGCATTCCAGCGACAATCGGGACTAGTCCACAAGCCACCAAAATGGCTAATATTCATCGTGTTATCTTCACTTATCTTGGCTTATGCCCTCCTTACGGGGGGAGCACCATCAGCCATGAGGGCCGCCATGGTGGTAATTTGGATGGATTGGAGCGCGATGCTTTACGGAAATCGAAATGCCTCCAGCGCACTTTTGCTAATTGCCATTCTTCTCATCATCATCGAGCCATTTTCATGGAAAGATCCAGGATTTCAGTTGAGCTTTGGAGCCGTAGGAGGATTGTTATGGCTGTATGCACCCCTGTGGAAATTGGCGCGGATGGATCAAAGGGCCTTAGCGATTCGATACCCTGCTTCCCTGGTAGGGATGAGCCTGGTCACCCAGGTGGTAACGGCGCCCCTATGCTGGTTTCATTTCGGACAATTCCCCAACTACTTCCTACTGGCAAATCTGGTGTTGGTGCCTTTGTCATCGCCACTTCTGATTTTGGCCATCGTATGGACCTTGGTGGGAAGTTCATTATTTGTCGGCAAGGTCTTGGCATGGTTCGGGGAATTTCTTTTTGGAATAGCCGCACAATGGACATCCACCATCGGGAACTGGCCTGAGGCGGTGAGTTATCATTGGGATTTCAATGGAAGTGATTTAGCCCTCAGCTTCACGATGTTGGGCATCCTCATGATGGGTCTGCATTGTGGTACCTCTTTCAGGAAATCCCATAAGCGACGAAAGATGTTTCACCAATTGGCGGTAATCCTTTGGTGCGGGTGGATGCTGGGCATTGCTCACCGAAATGTCCGGTGGTTTCAAGAGGGCATGACTCCGGAATGCGTTGTTTTTGGCTTGTCTTCGGGCAATTGCCTCGTGGTGAGGGATGGTTCGGGATTGCTTTGGTCAGGGGATCGTTCAGGATTGACAGATCGCAGACCCGTTCAATGGATACGTAGGAAATCCAGATTATCTGATCACCCCATGGCTTTCACCGACACAGGCCCGTCCTGCAGGCTCCTGCAATGGAATATGTCTGTAACATTGATTGCCGGAGTGAAGGATACTTTCAAGCTCCGACCAACCCGCTCCGGTCCCTTACGATTATTGCACGCCTATGGGAACAAACACTTTCGGCTTAACCAAAAAGTGGATATCATTGTTTTAGGACCCCTTACCCGAATGCAATGGCCGAAAAGCCAATCTCCCTCCCACTTGATTCTCACCGGGGGCCATAGCCAAGAGTACAGACGCTTTATAGCTTCACTGTGCCTACGGCAAGGGATTGTTTTCTGTGATTTGAACCATTCCATTCTACCCGATTACAAGGTAATTTCGCCCTATCCTCTCCCAAATTGGTCCTTATGATAGCCTACCGCTTGGAAAATCGGGTCGCCAGAATTACCCTGAAACGGCCAGACAAAAAAAACGCTTTGAGCCCAGCCATGGTCGATGCGTTGTTATCGGCGGCGACGCAGGCCATGAACGATGACCAGGTGAGGGCCATTGTCTTGGACGCCGAGGGGGATGTGTTCAGTGCAGGTGCCGATTTGGAAGCCCTTCAGACCATGCAAACTTGGAACAAAGACGAACAGAAACAAGATTCCCTTAAGCTTGCTGGGCTATACCGCCTCCTATATGCCGGGCCCAAGCCCGTCATTGCGCTGGTGCAAGGAAATGCCTTGGCAGGAGGGTGCGGGCTTGTTTCGGTATGCGACTGGGTTTTTGCGGTTCCTTCGGCACAATTTGCCTACACGGAGGTCGCCATCGGCTTTGTGCCGGCCATGGTCTCGGTATTTTTGTGCCGCAAAATGGGAGAAGGCTTTGCGAGGCCGCTTTTGTTGAACTCTGCCCGCATAAGTGCGGAGGAAGCCCTGCACAGTGGGCTCATTTATAGGATTGTAGATTCTGATGGGCTTGAGCGTACTGCACTTGAATTTGTTCAACATTTGATTGCTCGAAACAGCGGTAACTCAATTGCCTTAATCAAAGGCCTTCTGGCGAGAAATGCTGGACTGGACCAGGCCATGGCCAATGCGATTGAAACCAATGTCGAAGCTCGCCAAAGCGAAGCCTGTAAGAGCGGGGTCTCTGCTTTTTTGCGCAAAGAAAAGCTTAGTTGGTAAATCTGTTGGTAGGTAAGTCTTGACTCTCATCAGGGTTTTGTAAGTCGCCTTGATAAGGTCTAAAATGACCTCGAAAAGGCCCATTGGAGGGCTTTGAAGCTATCTTTGAGATCGCTTTGCCGCGCCCCCAAGGAGCGACATTCGCTCAAAAAACGAATTTCCCCCAATATTGTTCTTCCATCATGAGTGAAGACCCAACCGTACCGCTTCCCGAAATGAACGACAACTCCGAAGAAGATGTCCTTTTGAACAGATGGGCGGAGCAAGATTACGAGTTTGGCTTTGTCAGCAATATCGACCAAGAAATTGTGCCCAAGGGCCTCAACGAAGAGGTCATCCGTTGGATTAGTGCCCGCAAAGAAGAACCACTATGGCTCCTGGATTGGCGACTTAAAGCATACCGGCATTGGCTCAATATGACTACCCCGCAATGGGCCCACCTGGAGATTCCTGCGATTGATTTCCAAAACATCTCGTATTATGCCGCCCCCAAAGCTGCGACCAAGCTCAATTCCCTAGACGAACTCGACCCTGAAATCAAATCGACCTACGATAAGCTCGGGATCCCCTTGGAAGAACAACTTATCCTTGCCGGAGTTGCTGTCGACGCCGTATTGGATTCCGTTTCTGTTGTTACAACATACAAAGAAAAACTTGCCGAAAAAGGCATCATCTTCTGCTCCTTTTCGGAAGCGGTTCGCGAACACCCTGAATTGGTAAAAAACCATCTCGGGAAGGTAGTTCCTTATACCGACAATTATTACGCGGCCCTCAATTCTGCGGTATTCTCGGATGGGTCCTTTGTGTACATCCCCAAAGGCGTTCGTTGCCCCATGGAACTCAGCACCTATTTCAGAATCAATGCTGCGGGCACCGGGCAATTCGAACGCACCCTTATCGTGGCCGATGATGAAGCCTATGTTTCGTATTTGGAGGGTTGCACCGCCCCCAAGCGGGACGAAAACCAACTTCATGCTGCGGTTGTCGAACTGGTCGCCCTAAATCGTTCGGAAATCCGTTATGCCACCGTTCAAAATTGGTACCCTGGGGATGCCAACGGGATTGGTGGCATTTACAATTTTGTCACCAAAAGAGGGCTATGCCAAGGGATTTCTTCCAAGATTTCCTGGACCCAAGTTGAAACCGGTTCCGCCATCACGTGGAAATATCCGTCGGTGGTCCTTCAAGGAGATTGCAGCACCGGTGAATTTTATTCCGTGGCCCTTGCGGCAAGAGCACAGCAGGCGGATACCGGTACCAAAATGATTCATATCGGCAAGGACACCACCAGTCGGATTGTGAGCAAAGGCATCAGCGCAGGAAGAGGTCAAAACGCATACCGCGGTTTGGTCAAAGTCCGCGAATCTGCCACCAACGTCCGCAATTATTCCCAATGTGATTCCCTTCTGATGGGAGATCGTTGCGGTGCCCATACCTACCCATATTTTGAAATCAATAGTCCGGACGCTCAGGTGGAACATGAGGCCACCACCTCCAAAATTGAGGAAGATCTCCTCTATTACTGTCAACAACGAGGACTCTCTACTGAAGAAGCTATTGCATTGATTGTTAATGGTTATGCCAAAGAAGTCCTAGACAAATTGCCCATGGAATTCGCAGTGGAAGCACGTAAACTCCTCGCTATTTCCCTTGAGGGCAGTGTGGGTTAATTCCTTGCCGTCTGCCACTATGAATGTTATCTTGAAAGTCTTATGTTAGAAATCACCGATTTACATGCTTCCGTGGATGACAAAGCCATCCTCAAAGGCTTGAACCTTCAAATCCGTCCCGGAGAAGTTCATGCCATCATGGGGCCCAATGGTTCAGGGAAATCCACCCTCTCGCATGTCTTAGCGGGCAGACCTGGTTATGAAGTTAGGGGGTCTATTCAATTCAATAAGCGGAATCTATTGGACTTGGTGCCCGAAGAACGAGCTTGGGCAGGGCTCTTTCTCGCTTTCCAATATCCGGTGGAAATTCCTGGTGTGAGCAACGCCAATTTCATGCGGTCAGCGTTGAACCAAGTTCGGTGCCAACGCGGTTTACCTGTCCTTGAAGCCAGTGATTTTTTGAAACTTATCCGTGAAAAGGCAGCATTGGTGCAACTTGATCCCTCCTTTCTGTCAAGGCCCGTGAATATGGGCTTCTCAGGCGGGGAAAAGAAAAGGAATGAAATTTTTCAAATGGCCATGTTAGATCCCAAATTGGCCATTCTGGACGAGACGGATTCTGGACTCGACATTGACGCTTTGCGCATTGTGGCCGAAGGAGTTACCAAACTCCGCAGAGAGGACAATAGCTTCTTGGTTATTACCCACTACCAACGTTTGTTGGATCATTTGAAACCGGATATTGTTCATGTCTTGATAGACGGAAAGATCATGCGCACCGGTGACTATACCCTTGCTCTTGAATTGGAAGAAAAAGGTTACGATTGGCTCAAAGCGGAAACGGTATGATCCCAAGCACTATCCCCGATACTCCCCCAACGGCGAATTGGCCAACGAGCCAAATTGAAGCCTGGAAATACACCGATCTACGGCATTTGGCGGAAGGATTGCTATGGAATCCAGGGAATGAATCCCTTCAGCCTTGGTTCATTCGTCCTCACGAAATGCTTGCCTATTTCTCTGGGTCAGGTAGCCCTAAAAAGGCCGTAACAGGATCCGATGCATTCACCAGCATCATTCATTCCGGTACACAAGGAGGTTGGCAGCTCCATATTCCGGCCGGGCTTTCATCCAATACACCCCTTCGTGTGGTTTACACTCCGGTTTCACCATCAGGATGGTCTGCTTTTAACCATCATCTATACGTGGAACAAGGTGCTCATTTGACCCTCATCGAAGAAAATGAGGAAGAAGAGCCTCTTGCTACCGAACCCATGTTTGACCAATCGCAGGATGCCAAATCCATCCCTCTTTGTACAATGACCATGCATCACCTGCAAGTGCACCTGGAACGCGGAGCTGAACTTAAATTGATTCGCATTTTTCGTTGCCCCAAATCGAAGGCCTTTGTCCATCAGGTAGATACCCATCAGGAAGAGGGAAGCAAACTCGAAGTTCAAACAGTGGCCATGGGATCCGGTATTATTCGCAACAATGTCCACATTCAACAACGCGGCAACCACTGTTCCAGTGGTTTGCTCGGGCTAAGTGTAGCCTTCGGCGGTGGGCATATCGACCAATACAGCAGAATTCAGCATCATTCCTTGGAAGGCAACAGCCACCAACATTACAAAGCCATTGCCGCAATCAATTCAACGACCATTTTTAACGGAGTTTTGAGAGTCGAACCTCAAGCGCAACAAACCAATGCCTATCAACGCAGCAGCAATCTGATGTTGGATCCTGCGGCCCATCGCATAGGCCACAAGTCAAAGGGATTCATGCGGCCCGGCAAAGTCAACGCCAAGCCTGAATTGCAAATCTTTGCCGATAATGTAAAGTGCTCCCACGGTGCGACCGTGGGCAAACTCAATACCGATTCCATTTTCTACCTTCAAAGCCGTGGACTCTCTTTCGAAGAGGCTCAAAGGATACTCACCCTGGCCTTCGCCATGGAAATCATCGACCAATTGGAGGATGAAAGCCTGCGCTCCGAGGTGATCAAGCAATTGGATCTGCTTCAATGGCATTGACATGAAAAAGATGATCCCTTCAGCCACGGGTTACTCGCCTTTTCGGGATGAATTTCCTGAATTGAGCGTCAAGGTTCATGGACATAATCTAATTTACTTGGATAACGCGTCAAGCACTTTGAAGCCTATGGCTGTATTGGATGCTGAAAGAAATTTCTATACCACCACCTACGCCAACGTTCATCGGGGGGTCCATCATTTGAGCCAATTGGCCACAGAGGCGTATGAGGATGCACGTCGTAAGGTAGCTGCATTTATCGGTGCCTGTTCTGAAAATGAAATTGTATTCACCAAAGGAACCACCGAGTCCATCAATCTTTTGGCCAACAGTTGGGGTTCCATCGTTCGATCTGGAGACGAAATCCTCGTCAGTGCCATGGAACACCATGCCAATCTCGTTCCCTGGCAAATGCTCTGCCAGCGAAGCGGGGCAATCCTCCGTATCGTTCCCATCAACGAAGCCGGGGAATTGGATCTTCAGGCCTTGGATGAAATGCTCAGCCCGCGTACCAAAATATTGGCTATGGTATGGGTCAGCAATATTTTAGGTACCATCCTCCCGGTTGAAGAAATTATTGCCAAGGCACATCGAGTAGGGGCCATAGTCATGTTGGACGCCGCCCAAGCCATTGCCCATATGCCCATCAACGTAAAGGCGCTCAATGTGGACTTTCTTTGTTTTTCATCGCATAAAATGTTCGGACCAACCGGAATTGGTATCCTCTACGGTCGCAGTGAATATTTAACCCGTATGCCCCCCTGGCAAGGCGGTGGGGATATGATTCGTGACGTTGAATACAATAAGGCTACCTACGCCGACCCCCCCCTGCGTTTTGAAGCGGGAACACCCCCTATAGCTCAAGCCGTGGGTCTGGGAGCAGCTATCGATACTATCAACGCTTGGGGATGGGAAGCGATAAAAGTCCATGAAAAACAACTGTATGAACACCTTCAAGATGTATTAAACAGCATCCCAGGTCTTCGTAAAATTGGTTACGCCAAACAGCGCACCGCCGTGCAAAGCTTTTTGTTAGAAAACACTCATCCCTACGATGTGGGCATATTGCTGGACAGCATGGGTATCGCAGTGCGGACAGGTCATCATTGTGGCCAACCGCTTATGAAAAGCTTGGGTATATCCGGTACCGTTCGGGCCTCCCTGTCCATCTATAACACAACCAACGAAATCGACCGACTGGGTCACAGCCTCCGCAAAGCAGCCCGAATGCTGGGCATCGCCTCATGAACCTTATCGAAACACCTGCTCAAATTCAGGATAATCTGGCTTTGGACTTCGAACTGCTCGAGAATTGGGAAGATCGGTACCAGTATCTCTTGGAATTGGCCAAAGAATGCCCACCCCTCCCGGATTCCTTCAAAAACGACTCCTTGCTTATCAAAGGTTGCCAATCTAAAGTCTGGCTTAGAGCGACTTGCAGCTCGGAGGGCCGAATGGAATTTGTCGCAGATTCGGATGCTTTATTAGTCAAAGGAATCATAACCCTTTTGCTCAAAGTTTTTCAACATCAAACCCCAGAGGCCATTCTGAATACCTCCTTTGACCTTCATCAACGTACCGGTCTTCAACACCATCTTTCTCCGAACCGTGCCAACGGTTTAGCAGGTATGTTGGATCGTATTCGACAACTCGCCCTTTTGTATCGTCCGATGCATGAAAGTCAACGGAAAAATTCATCCAAAGGCCATGCATTACAGGCTCCTATGGAGCAAACCGATTCCAGTTCGATAAAAAATTCCAACCCAACCCAATCCTCTTCCCCCAGCTTTGTAGAAATCCAAGACGCGGTATTGAACATCATCAAGACGATCTACGATCCTGAAATACCGGTGAACATCTACGACCTGGGGCTTATCTACAACATCGAAGTCCAACAAGGGGGTAAAGTATTGGTAACCATGACATTAACTTCACCATCTTGCCCCGTCGCTGGCACATTACCCGGGGAAGTTGAGGACAAAATCCGCGGTGTTCATGGCGTGAATGAGGTCAAGGTGGAACTCACCTTTGATCCCCCTTGGTCTCAGGACTTGATGAGCGAAGAGGCCAAATTGGAATTGGGATTCATGTAAAAATTAATACCAAAAACGGTTATAAACAACAACAGTTTTTGGCTTACTTTTTGCATGCGCAATAGCTACTCTTGCAGCAGCTCGAACGATTTCTTTATTTAGATCTGCGGCATTCTGCTGCTCCTTCATATGAAATTCCCACTCTCTTTGATCAAGTTCTCGGATTCGCTGTTTTATATCGTTCCGAATTCGTTCCAAGAGGTTCTTAGCAACGGTAAAACAAGAAGAAAGCGGATCTATTTGTATGAGCAAACGAGCCGCCTCATTAGCTCCATTTTCATCCTGCTTGGCACTCCAAATTGAATTCGCTTCGTCATATAACTTCGTACATTCATAATCAATTTTTTTACGATAAATAATTCCAGTCAAGTCATTTGCTCTTTCGTAACAAGAAGAACAAACCTGTGGAATTGAAGAGAGCAAGGATAAAGCTTCCTCGTATTCCGATTTTGCGCTAAGAGTTTTAGCCTCTTTGAGCATGAAGTCACACTGAGAGTTGTAGTATTCTAAAATTTTCTTCTTCCCCTCGCTAATAAATAATTCAAATTTGGGATCATCCGTTTTGATACTTTTAAGAGCCGACATGTAGGCTTTTGTTTCATTTTCTCCTACTCCCTTGGAAGAAATTGAATAGGATGAAAATAACTTTCCATCAACACCGTCGCCAATAAAAAAAGAAACCTCCATAACCATAACATGCATTGCCGGGGCCGTACTAGTTATCGATTTATCGGTAATGGTAATCCTAGGGACTATGGTAAATCTTTTGTTAAGTCCGTTATCTGCAATGCCGTACTTGGAAACAATCTGAGAAAGCCGATTTTCTAGTGCAGATTGAACGATAGGCGTTATCGGTTCAATCTGATCAGGGACGTGAACATTTAACGAGATTCTCGCAAAATCATCAGCAGATTTTTC
>VHAW01000062.1 GCA_016872225.1 Sphingomonadales bacterium
GTGGCCATCATGGTAATTTGGATTCATTGGACCGGACAGCCCCTGTGGGAAGGTACCTCGAAGATTCCTTCACCGCTGGTGCAACGACCTCGAGCAAGTCTATTTCTTTCCATGGCTGTCCTTTGGTTAGTGCATGCATACCGAGTGACCCCAAAATACCAGACAATACCTCTGATGGTTTTTTGCTTTTCGGGTTTGATTTGGATGGAAGGCCGCATTGGGCAGGTAGCCCTGGTGGTTGGGTTGGGTTGGATGGCTTGGCAGCAACGGCGTAATATTAGGCAGCGTTTAGCCATTATAACGGGCCTAGGCTTATTGGTTCTTGCAGCTTGGTTGGTTTCATCTTCTATTCGCAAACCTTTCCTTGAAGCCATCCAAGAGATCAGGGAATATCAAATGGGCTACCCCAACTCGGAACCAGAATTTTCATCAATCGGTATGCGATTCACCTATTGGTCCACTTACATGGAAATCTTTGGTCAAAATCCATGGCTGGGGATAGGTAGCGGAGATCTTGATCAAGTTGCTAGGCCCTATTTTCAAAATCATCCTCACAAAATCCCTTTCAACAGGCCGCATAACCAGTGGCTAGAATTGGGGGTCCATCAAGGTTTCCCCGCTATTCTCATCGCCATATTCGCCTGGATGCTATGGTGGACCAAGCGTCAAAATGAATACCAGCATCTTTGGGAAGCTTTAGCTCTCATTTGGTTCCTAAGCACTTGGCTGGATTGCACATGGAGTACCCAAGCTGGCTTAAGCGCATTTATGGCTCTCAATCTTAGCTTGTTATCAAATGAAGGTGATCCTAAGAAACCAGCTCTTTCGCCTTAAGCCTATGGGTAATTTCCAATATCAATTCAGGGTTTTGCTCGATGGTGGTCCCAATCACAATCCAATCGGCACCGGCTTGACGTAAGGCAATGATTTGTTCAGCATTGGAAATTCCCCCTCCTACGATTATGGGAAGGTCTATGGCTTCGCGAACAGCAGCCACCATGATCGGCGAAACAGGGTTCAAAGCCCCAGAACCACAATCCAAATAAATGAGTTTAAGCCCCAACTGGGCTCCCGCTAAGGCCGTGATTGCCGCGATATCGGGTTTATCCCTCGGAATAGGTAATGTTTGGGTGATGTAATGAGCCGTAGTGGACTTACCCCCATCAATCAACAAATAACCGGTAGGAATAAGATCCAAACCGGAATCCCTAAGCACGGAGGCGTAGGACACATGTTGGCCAATCAAATATTCCGGGTTGCGCCCTGAAATCAAGGAAAGCAGCAATAACCCATCTGCTTGAGATGAAATCTGCATCCCTGAGCCGGGAAACAAAACGATGGGTAACGAGGTTTTGGTACGGAGCTTCCCCAAAAATCGATTATAATCCGATGTAGTTTGTAAACTACTCCCCACCAAAAATCCGGCCCAACATTCGTCTAATTCAGTAGAACCAAAGACCTTCCAAAAGGTCTCCTGGCACCGATCAGGATCTAGCAAAATCCAAAGAGGGGAATTCCCTTGATTCCTTTGGCAAAGATTAACTTTGGATTCGGACATGATATGTCAAATATACCTTTAGCCACGCGTTTTCAAAGCCATTTGAAGCCAATTTCCTCTCATATTTGGTTCATCATCCTGTTGAATTTGGGGTTGGGTGAAGGACTAAGCCAGGCCCAGCCTTTGAGCCTAGGATGGCAGGGCTTACCTTCTACATATAGCGAGGCCAAACAATGGGACATCATCGGTCAAGCCGAAAAGGGTTTGTGGATCCTTTTAAACCGCAAACAGGAACAAAGACTGGAATACAGAAACCTCCGAATGCAGTTACAACAGACCATAACCCTTCCATCCTACCTCAATCAAAGTGATAAAATCGCATTGTTGAATACCGATTCAGGCATGCACCTCTTATTCGATTTATTCAATCCATCCGCCGGTGAACATGGACTTTTTGTTTCAAGAATATCTAAAGACAGTAGCAAACCGGAACCAGCCCAACTCATTTTTGAGACTTTGGAGAATGATGACAATAATTTGTTATATTATGACCTCCTCAAGGATTTAGACGGTAAAAATGGTTGGATTGTCCACCGTGCATGTTCGCCGAATCAATTGACCTTTAAATATCGAAGAATCAATGGTAGTTTAGAACAGAACAAAGCCTCAAACCTCGTGGTAAATGCTCAAACTCTTGGACTCAGTAACAAAATTGTATTTACTAAATGTTTGGCCTTAACTAAAATTCAAGACCATCAATTTGCCTTCTTGTTCCAATATAAGTCTTCGCCCAAAGATCGAAAAAAGACTTTCTGGGGCATTGGTTTTGCTAAAATGAACGAGCATCGGATTCATGCCATACCCCTTAACCGACATGGAATTGGCGAACAGTTTCTCTTTTTAAGTCCTTCCATGGACAAAGACACCCTCAGTGTTTACGGATATATTTTGGATGAAAGAAACCAATGGCCTTATGCCACCATCACCTACCGATTGAATTACACTCACCAGGACCACTCACCAGAATCGGTTTCTATTGTCAATGTTTTTGACCAGGAAATTGATCGTCGTTTGCTTAATCTGAAGAATAGCGAAGGCAACATGAACAAAGTTGATGATTCCTATGCAAGTCTCCAAGTACACCTGGATCGAAGTGTAACACTTATTTGGAGAAGGCGATATAAATCCTCCGAAACAATGGTCCAATACAGCCAAGGAATACCCATGTACCGTGAATTAATTCGCCATCATGCCAATGACTGGATCATTACCCATCTGCGAGAAGACGGAACATCTGTCTGGAATCAAATTATCCCTATGAATTTGACCACCAATGATAGAACCCAACAATTAGACACCTATAGCATAGTCGTTGGTCAGGCCATGTTGTTAGTCGGTCACCAAAACATTAACAACAGAATTTCCCCATTTATCCTTCAAATCCTACCGAATGGCCATGCAATAAACCCGGATTTGGAAAATCGATTGAAAGGACAATCTCCCAAATGGGATGGCTTTTATCCCATTGACGCCAACAATTTGATTGTTCCTAGCCGGCAAAGTGGTCGTGACGGCCTGCTTTATTTACACTTTACCAAGCCATGATATCAAAATGGTTTTCCGGGACTATGACCCCGTGGAATTACGGGGTATCCATACTCATCGTGGCCACCGTACTTACCCTTACCCGCCTTTTGAAATCCGATCCAGGCTTCTGGCTTTTCCAAGACCAAACCGTAAGACCTTCTCTACCATTGTTTTTGGGAATTATTGGGTTGACTTTGTTCTCCTGGAGTTTACTGGACCAATACATGCTCCGTAACATCAAAAACAATACCGAGTACAGTCTCTTGTTTCCTTCATGGGTGATTTGGTTTATTTCATTTCACCAGCACAATTCAACCATTTATGCACAATGTACCAATATGTTTTTGGTAATATTTAGTGGTTTATGGGTTTTATTTCAACACAAAGAATCCAAATTAATATTATTAGCCGCGGGTTTCTCCATTGGCATCGTAGCTTTGCAATATCCTGCTTTGAGCGTACTCGCATTGTTTGGTCTAAGTTCCCTTTGGATTTGGAACCCTAATCCCCTTCGCAATAGCTTAATTTGGATCCTTGGCTGCCTACTCCCTGTATACTATTGGATTGCTTATCACCAAATCACCTTTCACCATTTACCAGAATTACCTCGTTGGTTCGATCCCGAAATATGGCTCGTCAATTTACCTTCAAAACAAATTCCGTGGCATCTGATTTTGATCCTTGGCGCATCCATCCTAGGACTTATCCTACAATTTCCTTGGTTTGGCTCGCATTCTCGTATCCATCGCCTGCTCAATTTGCAGTGGATTTGGTTAGTTATATGCCTGTTACCAGTCTTGTTTTTTGAACCCGGTGACCCTTGGCGTATCCTTGCAGTGCTCTCCCCATGGGGCGCTTGGTGGATCAGTAATTTTTTGGAGTGGAAAGACGGGTTCTGGCTTCAAGACGCATTCCTCTTGCTTTGGCTGGTTTTGTTCATGTGGGGTCAATAATGGACAGCTTCAAATTTTCCTCGTTAATTACATCTTTTAAAATCCTCCTGGTTACAGGACCTCCAAATCCCGTTACTTTGTATCGAAGAATACTACCCTCCTAAACCATCAAAAATGAAAGTAGGTATCGTTGTTTTTCCGGGATCCAATTGCGACATGGATACGCGCTTGGCCTTTGAAGAAGTCCTTGGGTTGCCAACCAAAATGCTTTGGCATAAAGAAACATTTATCGAGGACTGCGATATAGTGGTCCTACCTGGGGGGTTCAGCTATGGGGATTACCTTCGCTCCGGTGCTATTGCCCGCTTTGCTCCTTTGATGGAGGCCATCATAGCCCATGCCGCCAAAGGGGGATTTGTTCTCGGGATTTGTAATGGTTTCCAGATTCTGACCGAAGCCGGACTCTTGCCGGGGGCTTTGTTACGCAATACATCCCGTCTGTTTATTTCCAAGGATGTGTATCTCAAACCTTGCAGCCGCAAAGCTGCCCTCTCCGGTTCTTTGGATCCTTTAACACCCCTGCTGATCCCCATTGCCCATGGTGAAGGGCGTTACCATATCGATGAAGTTGGCCTTATGACTTTACAAGATCAGGATCGCATCATGTTTCGTTACTGTGATACCAAAGGACAGGTGGGAGGGGAGTCTAACCCCAACGGGTCTTTGGATGATATTGCCGGGATTTGCAGTACCAATGGCCGGGTCATGGGTTTGATGCCTCATCCGGAACGCGCAGTGAATTCTTTGTTAGGGCTTGAGGATGGATTGGTGATGCTACGGGGGCTAGAGACCATACTCGTCTAAGAAATACGACAATAAAACATTTCTTTAACCTATTGAACGAGGACTTATTCCTTAAGGCCCCAATCCTTAAGGCGATCCCAAACCGCTTGGGACGGACTGATTTGACCCGTTCTAAGGTCTGATTCCAAATCCAAGTAGGTCCTTCTTGACTGAGACGAGGACCAATGTTCCAGCAACGCTTGATTGAGCATTCGCTGAAACGAAGACACCCGCTGATTGGCTCTTTTGTTCTTTATCCAATCGGGTAATTCAGGTAAGGCTTTCAAATCCTTCAAAGTAGACCAAAAATTTTCCCAGCCATATTCCTGAACAGAACTGATTGCCAAGCATGGAACTTTCCAGCCGGGCAAAGAATGCGGTGGAAACAAGGATAACGCGGACTGGTAATAACGCTGCGTTTCCAAAGCAGGTTCATATCCCTCGCTATCGGCCTTGTTGACTAAGACCATATCCGCCGCCTCTACAATGCCTCGCTTGATACCTTGCAAATCATCACCGGACCGACCCATCAAAAGCAATAGAGTCCAATCGACCAAATCCGAAACCGCAATTTCGTTCTGACCTACGCCAACAGTTTCAACGAGAACAGTATCGTATCCAGCTGCAAGACATAAGTCAATGGCTTCCTTGGTGGCCGCTGATGTACCGCCATGCGTAGAGCCGGATGGAGAAGGCCGTATATAGGCTTCATCGCGAGACGCAAGTTGATGCATCCGTGTTTTGTCGCCAAGGATACTGCCTCCACTCCGTACCGAAGATGGATCGATGGCCAAAACCGCTACGCGATGACCGAGCTCCACCAACTGAACGCCCAACTTATCGATAAAAGTACTTTTGCCGACACCCGGCGGCCCGGTAATGGCCATGGTCCACCCTGCTAATGTTTGATCGGAAGGCATATTCTTAGCACATTGTTGCAGATGTTTATCCACCAAAGTCATTAATTGTATGGCCACAATCCGGTCTTGGTTTTTTCGACTTTCAACCAATGTTATGGATCTTGCGAGGGAGAGGCGATCGCCATGAATCAAACCATCAAAAAGATGATCAACATTCAAATCCGGAGCGGTCATGATAGTTAAGGCTACCTTAATCTCTGTTTAGGCCTTCAGGATTTGCAGAGCGGCTTCAGACAAGCGTGTCCCCGGCCCAAAGACGCATTGGACTCCGGCTTGCTTCAAAGGCTCATAATCCTCTGGCGGTATAACTCCACCCAAAACCACCCGAATATGATCGGCTTTGAGGTCATGCAACGCTTGCATCAAGGCTGGAATCAGGGTCCAATGTCCAGCGGCCAACGATGAAACCCCCACCCAATGCACATCGTTCTCGACCGCTTGTTGGGCACATTCCTCCGGGGTCTGAAATAATTGACCCAGATCCACATCAAATCCCAAATCTGCAAATCCTGCGGCAATGATTTTAGCACCCCGGTCGTGCCCATCTTGGCCCAATTTGGCCACGAGAATGCGGGGACGCCGTCCGTGGCTGGATTCAAAGGCCTGAACTGCAAGGCGCGCTGCTTCGAATTGTGGATCATTCATGATTTGACGGGCATAAACCCCCTGTAAAGTAAATGGTCGGGCCGTATACCTGCCAAAAGCCGACTCAAGCGCTGATGAAATTTCCCCAAGAGTCGCCCTTTGAAGGGCGGCTTCAATTGCTAATTCCATAAGCCCAAAGCCATTGCTCTCCTGCTTTTGTTCATAAGCCAGACAATCGGTGGTCTCCTTCATCCTATGGGCACATTCGGCCAAGGCTTCAAGGGACTGGCGCACCTTGTCTTGGTCTCGGGTCGCACGAAGGTGATCAAGCGAACTTATCTGGCTATGCAAAACCACCTCATGGTTAACCTTCAACAAGGGAATATCCAAGGCTTGTGCAGAATCCGGCATGCGGTAGGCATTCACCCCCACGATAATTTCGACTGCAGTATCAATGCGAGCTTGTTTGACCGCTGCTGCTTCCTCAATACGTCGTTTGGGGAGGGAGCTGTCCATGGCACGAGTCATTCCTCCTGCCTCTTCGATTTCTTTGATTCGGATCAAAGCTCCACGAACAAGCTCCTGTGTTCGTTGTTCCAACAACAAAGATCCACCCAATGGATCCACCCAACGGCATAAGCCGGATTCAGTTTGTAGGAACAGCTGGGTATCTCTGGCAATTTTGGCGGAATAATCGGTTGGCAAGGCAATAGCCTCATCGAAGGCGTTGGTGTGCAAGCTTTGGGTACCCCCTAGTACCGCAGACAGCGCTTCGATGCAAGTTCTGGTGATGTTGTTGTACGGGTCCTGCCTGGTAAGGCTCCAACCAGAAGTTTGGCAATGAGTCCGCAAGGCCATTGATTTAGGATCCTTGGCGCCAAATTCCCTGGTAATCCTGGACCATAACAACCTGCCTGCACGAAGCTTCGCAATTTCGGTCACAAAATCCATTCCCGTTGCCCAAAAAAAGGACAACCTTGGGGCAAACTCATCAATATCAAGCCCTGCCTGCATGCCGTAACGCAAGTATTCCAGGCCATCGGCCAACGTGTAGGCCAATTCCAACTCTGCAGGAGCGCCCGCTTCGTGCATATGATATCCCGAAATACTGATGGAGTTAAACTTGGGCATCTGTTTGGAACAATACCTAAAGATTTCAGCGACAATCTGCATAGAGTAAGCGGGTGGATATATGTAAGTGTTACGAACCATGAATTCCTTGAGGATATCGTTCTGAATGGTTCCGGTGAGCTTCTCAGAGCTTACTCCGCTTTCATGAGCTGCCGCAATAAAGAAAGCCAAAACGGGGACTACCGCACCATTCATGGTCATACTAACCGACAATTGGTCCAAAGGCAATTCCTTGAACAAGCCTTTCATGTCTTCAATGGAGTCAATAGCAACACCAGCTTTACCAACATCCGCCACCGCTCGTGGGTGATCCGAATCGTAGCCGCGATGGGTCGGTAAATCAAAGGCTACGGAGAGACCCTTTTGGCCAGCTGCCAAATTGCGCTTGTAAAAAGCGTTAGAATCTGCCGCTGTGCTGAATCCGGCATATTGCCGTATGGTCCAAGGCCTTTGAACGTACATACTGGCATAGGGGCCTCTTAAATAAGGGGGTAACCCGGATTCCCAACCTTGAACTGAGGCAGTGGATTCTTGACGAATCCTTGCATGAACCACCTCCATCCAAGGGAATAAATACGGTGATGAACCAGCTAATTCGATGGTTTGCATGGTTTGGGACTGACGCATTTTCAACCAAGACACCAATCCTCCAGAGGCCTGAATTTGGACCAAGACCTCGGAAACAGACTGCCAGGCAACATCTTCAAGAGCAGTTATGGTTCCAGCACCACGAAGCAGCGTTGTGGACTTGGCCAACATAGCTTCATCACGTAACAATAATTGTAGATTTCTGGGTAAACGACAACGATCCTCATGCGAAATTCCTTCCAATGAACCCTGCAAATCAGGAAGAATTACGGTATCTATACCTCCCAAAGCGGATGACAGAACACCCAGGGTCATTCCAAGCAATTCACGGGCGCCGTCGTCATGTCCAACCGCTGTGCAAATTGGCTTTGCCCAATGCCGTACAATCATGTCTGTAGGGCCTATCTCCTTCATGGCCCTACCCAGAACCGAATGCATCGCAATTTCTTCCATGAACTTTGGCCCAGGACAGCGCTCAACACAGATTGGTGGAAGCGGGAATGCCTTGTCCCAATGATCAATCCAATCTTTGGCCATCGTTAAAATCACCGCTACAGCTTCCCAAGAATGCAGCCCTGTATCCAACAAAGAATCCTCGCTCAATAACACAGGAGAGGCCATCGGAAACCGCTTGGCAGAATAGCAGGCCTTCCTTATGGATTCCCGCAAAGACTCTTCATATTCTTGATCGTTTTGAGCGATAAGGAGAGAACCTGTTCCCCATAACTCGCCCTGCAATTCAATTTCAGATGGACTAATTCCAGCTTGAAGACCCCATTGTTCCCATAAACCCAATGCAGCTTCATAATCCCATGCCCGTATATCGGCTATTAAATAATTCCACCAAATTCCCTCCGATGCTGGCATGAACTCAGAGGATGCAACTAAATCCCCAACAAACGATAAAGCATCGGCTCCACTTTCAAGAGCTTCTTTTATCGAAGACCTCAATGATTCTGTGTTGCTTTGAATAATCGATCCTATACGCCATCTTGTCCCACCACCATCCGATTTATTCGTTTCATTCGCTGAATCTAATGTCCGTGAAATGGTTGCTGATTGACTGGGCATTAATGGAATTACCGAAACAGGATTAGTAACACAAGACGATATATAGGCCGAAACCATTTTGTCTTTATAACAAATATTTTCTGTTAAGCCTGTATCCTTGCATTCTTTCTCCAAAACATTCAGCCAATGAAGCGAATGATTCTTTTCAAAATCATCAGCTTCCCAAGAACTTAGTAAATGGTCAAAAAAAGCTTCGCTAAGTTTTGGGTTCATAACCTATGAAGCAAAGAAGGCTTGAATGAGGTGGTTCGGAAAAATTTAGTCGGCGACTACTTCCTTAACTTCCGGGATCATTCTTCGTAACAGGTTTTCAATACCCGCCTTGAGGGTTAGAGAGGCAGACGGACAACCGTTACAAGCTCCCCTCAAGACCACCTTAACAAGGCCTGATTCCGGGTTGAACGATTTGAACAGGATAGCACCACCATCTTGCTCTACCGCGGGTTGAATATAATCCCTGAGGATTTCTTCAATTTTGGATTCAATTTGCGGATTACGGTGAAAACCCTCCCCAACCGGATCCTGAGAGGCTTGGTCTAAACCATGGTTTTCTTCATTAACTGTTGTAATCGCTTGCGCATCAATCGCCAAAAAAGGACCATGGGTTTTCCACAACACTTGATCCACAATCGGGAGTTCAGATTGTAGGTAATGGCTCATGAAATCCCTCAG
>VHAW01000063.1 GCA_016872225.1 Sphingomonadales bacterium
AGGTTTATTTTCTCTTTTGAAGCTTTAGGGATTCAAGACCAGTGATAGGTATCGTGGGATACGAAAACCTTGGATATGCACCTGAAAATAACGGCATAAGTCCTCCAGGTAGCGATGGACAAGGGCTTGATCCTCCAAGGTCCAGGAAGGATCCGGTTCCCCGGCATGTTCCAACAACCTACGGTAAAGGCGACTGCTCGCAGGATTCATACACCACGAATCCTCGCGCTGATTTCCGTTGGAAGGATCCATCCAGCGGCCGCTAAGACCATGCAGGACCTGCCCCGACTTGTAATTTTCAGTACCTGGCGCAAATCCCAGGTGACGACTTAAGCCAGCGAGCAAAGCGGCAAGACCCATCAAACAATGGCCGGTCTTCATGGCCAACGGTAACATCGTACAAAACTCGTCGAAATAACCTTCCTCGTTTTGACCCCCGACCAGCACAGAGGCCAACCACTCGGCGAGCAAGGAAAAGGCAACAATTTGCTCACCTTGAAAGTCCCGAATGGATTCGGGGTGAACCGTCATTTCGCGCACCCGGTGAACCTGCGCAGATGCCGATCCAGTGGATACGATTTCCAACCGCTGCATGGGCCGCAATTGCCCGGCTGATAACATACCTTGGCTTGATCGTGAAGTGTAAACCGAAAACGATTGTGGTCCGTTTTTACGTGTCCACAGATAAAGCATATACTGCTTGTCTTTGTAGGGTACGACTCGCAATACCAAGCCCTCAGTTTTGACCACGTTACATTATAGTTAATCTTGCCCAGTGATCACCACGACTTTGGCCACGATGGTTTGAGAGGACAAATCCAGAGTATCAAAAGCAACCGAATGGATCAAATAAACCCCGCTGCGAGCCCTTCGCCCAGAGGGATCTCTTAGGTTCCAGCTGACTTGACCGCCATCGGCTTTGGTCTGGTAAACCAAGGCCCCCGAAGCATCAGTGATCTTGATCCATGCATCGGTAACCAAGCCGCGTACCGACAATAAACCCTCAAAACCCGGTTCCACGGGATTCGGAAAAACCTGAACTGCTCCTTGTAGGTCAACTCCTTGGGTTGCCGTGCTCCGAAAACCCATCAAACCCTTGTCAGTTCCAACTAGAACTTCACCGCTTTGGGGTTCAATAGCCAATGCCAAAATTGAATTGGAAGGAAGCGGGGCATTGGTCATGGTGAAATGCTCAATGAGCTCCGTGCATTCCGGATTGAATAACCAAAGTCCGTTGGCAGTCCCAAACCATTTGCGATTAGCTCCATCGATGACAATAGCCTGAATAAGTTCTGTGCCAAGGAGATAGCCAACAAATTGTTCCTGACGAATTTTGATGCGCGTCGCATTGAACGAACTTCGAAAGACGGCGGATGGATTATAGAAAACTACGGGGCCTTCGGAGGTTCCAATCCAAACAGAACCGTCTCGATCTTGAGCCATACTGATGACCTGATTAGACGGCAAACCGCCGTTCCCCTCGGCGTTGGTTACCGTAACATAGCGCGCATTGGACGCATCCAGAACCACCAAACCCCCAGCTCGATTACGCATCCATTTATTCCCAAGCCGATCCACCAACATATCGAGGAGTTCAGTTTGTGGACCTGTACCGTAAGACTCCCAAACCCCGTTGGCCCTACGCACCACGACCGGACGAGAAGCTCCAAAATTGCTCATCCACAAATCACCTCGGTTATCCATTTCCATACCACTCACCCGAACAGCCTCTAAAGTTCCCTGTTGCGGCTGTAAAGAAGAATTGGAAGCATCAAAGAACGAGGCCGAATCCCCCTCCACCATCGCAACCCCACGGCCCCAGGTGGATAACCAAGTCGTTCCGCTACGGGCCGGATCAAACAAAGCGTCAATGACATCGTAAAGGTTACCGACCCCCCTCAGGGTTTCCCGGTTAAGTGCTTTCCAGCGATTGATTTGAAGCAGAGAGGCCCCGGAGGGATCATAAGTGTTCGCAAAACCACCGTTCCCCTGGTAAGCACCGCCAGCCACCGCAACTCCACCAGAATTGGCTTTCAATCGAAAGACCTTGTTCGTAGTTGGTCCTTCCGGCAAATAACGAAAATAATCCCACGGGGTAAAACGGAAAAGACCTCCTCCATCATCCCCCATCCAGACCTGATACGTATCATACAAGGCACAAGTTGGCCGAATAGATTCGTTTACTATAGGATAATTAAAAAATTGCAATTCCTCATCCAAACGCACCACGCGCCAAGTGTTCACTACATTAAGTTGCCCTCCCGATACTCCTAGAAACACATTAGGCGAACCAGCATTAACCACCATAGTTCGATGACTCCCGCTCTTATACCAAATCAGCGAATCTCCTTGGTAGGTAACCAAGCTATCGCGGAAAATGACAAGGGATGGAAAAGTTTTTTTGTCCCAATATGGATCCCTGGTCCAGAATTCAAAACTCTGAAGATTAGGCGCATCGGTGGGAGCCGAATAGAGTCCACTGTCGGTGGCGGCCCACCAAAGTCCATCCATCTCCACCAACGCGTTGACGCCTAAGTAGGCTCCTTGCGGGCCAATAACAAAAGTGCCCCGAATTTCGTTCTTGAGCAAATCCAATTCCACAATGCCAAAGCCATAACACAAATAAACAAATCGGCCCGCTTGGTAGATGGAACGGATTTTTTTACCGATTGGAACATTCGCTTTCAACACCGCATCCAGGGCCTCCACGCGCCCATTCTTGTACAAATCCAAATTCCCATTGGCATACGCGATGATTAGAGTTTGATAAGGGGATGAATAGGACAAGGCCGTCACTTCCACGTCATGTAAACCATTAACCCGGGTGATACGCTCCAGGGATTCGTCTTCCAAATCGTACACGAACAAACCCCCTCCGCATCCCGCGTAGACTTTGTTGCCAACCTTCTCCACGCATGTCACTTTACCAAACGGCAAATGGCTTCGCCATTGCCCGACAGCCACCGACGGCGCATTCCAAGAATATGCCTGAGCTTGGGCTTCCCTCGGGGTGCAGATGACAGGGATGCCCAAAGCAATCACCCAGCCCATAGCGAAGAACCCCTTCGAGGTCCTTTTCCTTGATGCAAGGTTAGCAATGCTCATAAAACGAAGCTACGGCCTCCTCCAAAATACACGGCTTTTTGAAAGGCAAGAACAGCGTATTTTTGATTTTCGCAGGCCTAACCCATTACGCCTGCAGAGCCTGCCCTTAACCTATGAGCGACTCCATCGGACACGAATGCGGCATTGCCTTAATCCGCCTACTCCACCCCCTTTCGTACTACCACCAACAATACGGCTCTCCCTTTTACGGCTTAGAAAAATTGTATCTCCTTATGGAGAAACAACATAACCGCGGGCAAGACGGTGCTGGAGTCGCCACCGTTAAATTGGATGTACCAACGGGTAGTCGTTATATCAGCAGGGCCCGGTCCGTGGCATCCCAACCCCTCAAAGACATTTTTGAGCGCATTTACCGCAATTATCACGAAGCAGGGATTCGGACCGAGGATTTCCTTGGTCAAACCGAAAAATTGCAAGACAAGCTCCCTTACCTGGGCGAACTGCTTTTGGGCCACTTGCGGTACGGCACCCACGGTCAGAATTCCATCGAAACCTGCCACCCGTTCTTCAGACAGCACAATCACCGAAGCCGAAATCTGGTTTTGGCGGGAAATTTCAATCTCACCAACGTAGACCGGCTCTTTGAGAAATTGGTCAAATTGGGCCAACATCCCAAGGAGCAATCCGATACCGTTACCGTGATGGAGAATATCGGGCATTTCCTCGATCAAGCTCATCGCGAATTGACGGCCTCCCTTGAGGATAATTATCCTGATCGGCAAAAACTGGAAGAACGAGTCGGACAAGATTTAGATTTAGGACATGTCCTGCGTAAAGCCTCACGCGACTGGGATGGGGGATTTGCAATGGCCGGCATGCTTGGCCATGGAGATGCCTTTGTGTTACGGGATGCTCACGGTATTCGTCCTGCGTATTGGTATGCGGATGACGAAGTGGTTGTCGTGGCTTCCGAAAGACCTGCCATTGCTACAACTTTTCATACGCATCCAGACCAAATTAAAGCCGTGCCGCCAGGGCATGCCTTGCTGATTCGGCGCAGTGGGCAAATCCTATGCCAACCCGTCTTTGAAACAGCCCCTACAATGTCTTGTTCCTTTGAGCGCATTTATTTCTCCCGTGGTAACGATCCCGCTGTTTACAAAGAACGCAAAGCATTAGGCAAAGCCCTGACTGATAGCGTTTTGGAATCAATTAATCAAGACCTTGAGCATACGGTTTTCAGTTATATCCCCAACACAGCCGAGACTGCATTTTTAGGACTTTTGCAGGGACTTGAAGCATATTTAGAAGACCAGCGGCTCCGGGCGTTGAACTCCCTTATGCCGATAGATTTAGAGACGCGTCAAGGAGAGCGATACGAACAATTTATGAGGTGGATGAAATTGCGACCCCGGATAGAAAAAGCGGCCATCAAGGATGTTAAATTGCGCACCTTCATTGCCGAAGACAACAGCCGCAACCACATGGTTCGCCATGTGTATGATACAACTTCGGATATCTTAAGCCCCAACCGAGATGCGTTAGTGGTTGTGGATGACTCAATTGTAAGGGGAACCACCTTACGCGAAAGCATTGTTTCGATACTCGGGGGCCTTCAGCCTCGTTTATTAATCATTGTTAGCTCTGCGCCTCAGATACGCTACCCAGATTGTTATGGTATCGATATGAGCCGGCTCAGCGACTTTGTAGCCTTCAGGGCTTTGGTCAATGTATTGGAGAAGAAGGGTTTAAGCCATCAAATCGAAGCCCATAGCCTTGCGGCCCAAGCGGACTTGGCTCTTGATGAACACCCCATGTCCAATCGCCTTCAGGCCCTGTACACATTGGTTCAGGAAAGCGAGTTATCCGAGCAAATTGCCCATCTTATCACCCCTCCGAATATCAAGTTCCCTGTCAAGGTCGTTTACCAGGAGATCGGCTCACTCCACCTGGCCTGTCCGGAGCATCGCGGAGACTGGTATTTCAGCGGCTCCTATCCCACACCAGGTGGGCATCGAGTGGCCAATAGAGCCTTGGTGTATTATGCCAACAAAGTTGTTGACCGGCCCTATTAATTCATGCATCTTCGCGTTATGCATCACTCACAAATTTCTTTTTGGACATTATTGAACAATTTTGTCTATATTATGGCCATTTTTGTACAGTATTGTGGTTTCGGCTCTTCCGAATTTGGAAGTTATGAAACACGCAGGCCATGCCATCCAATCACTTTTGCTCCATAACGGCATCAGCGTAACCCACACTGCCAAGCACATGGGTATTCAACGATCAACCCTCTACAATTTGTTTGAAAAGCCGCACTGGCCTCTGCATCGTATTCAAGCGATCGAACGACTTACCCATCAAGATCTTCGCGCCCTTTATCCCCAATCTGAATATACGAGTCCAAATTCCTACGAATTCAGACTTGAACAAAACAAGTTCCTTCAAGAAGAAATCTCACAGTACAAAAGCCTTTTGGACGAAGCCTGGCAAGAAATTGCCAAGCTCCAAGAAATAATTGCCAAATTCAACCGAAATTCTTAATCCCAATGCACCCACTTCACCAAATTGTTCAAGTCCCTGGAAACGGAGGCGTCCATCGCATCATAACCACTTCCAAGCAGGGTTATATTTTGCAAAGCATTGATGCTGAACAACGTCGATGGCATGCTCCAACTCAAACCAAAGTTGCTGCTTTGGAGGAAATTGCGATTTACACCCAAGAAGATCAAGTTCCTTTGTGGAATGTGTTCCGAAATCTTTGGGGACTTGGACTTGCCGATCAAGAAATTCAATTAGCCTTGGGCAATGAGGCGGATACCAAAGCCATGTTTGCTCGATTCCTCCCCAACTACGATGCCAACCGGGTGTACGTGAGCGATATGCGGAAAGTTCTCCGATGGTTTCTCGCCCTCAAATCCGTGGTGGACTTTGGTGCCGATTTTGCCGACTCGGAGAAGTCAGCATCCGAGGGTGCCTGAAATAATACGCCTCCATCAAATGCTCCGGGCGGATGCCTTCGGCTTTCTCAATCTCCGAAATCGTCAAAGCCACCCGCAATAGCCGGTAAACAGCCCGCATACTCAATCCTCCTTGTTCCACCATTTGATCCAAAGTCTGCCTACAGGCGGGATTCAAGGACCTTTCGAGTCTTTGATCATCCAACAAGCCCCCCTGCAGATGCTCCCTTGTTCGTGTTGGAGTCGGCATATTCCCTTCATCCTCAGTTGTTTGTGATTTCCATTCCGAGGTTTTAACCCGGTCCATACAGACCACCAAATCCATGCGATCCAAAAGCGGGCCACTGATCCGACGCTGGTAGCGGGCCACGATATTTTCCGAGCAGGTGCAACGTTCATCGGTGCTGCCATAATAACCGCAAGGGCAAGGATTCATGGCCGCGATCAGCACAAACCTTGCCGGATAAATAACCGAGGAACGCTGACGATTCAAAACAACATAACCTTGCTCCAACGGCTCGCGCAATGCTTCCAACACCTCCCTTCTAAATTCCGGTAATTCATCCAGAAACAAAACGCCGCCGTGGGCTAAGGATGCCTCCCCGGGGATAGGCCATTGGCCACCTCCTACCATAGCCTGAACGGTGATGGTGTGATGCGGTTTACGAAAGGGAATTTGCTCGGAAGGATTCCGAAATTCCAAACCTCCGGACAAGACCGATTGCAACTGGGCCTGTATTCGTTTCTCCTGCCCGGTAAGCAACGGCATAAGGCCAAGCAAGCTGTGGGCTAAGATAGTTTTGCCACATCCCGGCGGGCCCATCAGCAATACATTGTGTTGACCAAAAGCGGCGATCCGCAAGGCCCTCTTCGCCAAGGCCTGTCCTTTGACCTGTCTCCAATCCATCGAAGATTTGGCCTCGCTCGACAGAAGTTGTTGACCCTGATCTACCCTTGGCTTGGAGAACGCAATGACCGATTGCCCATCGCGGAAAAAGAGCATAACATCATGCAACTTCTCGAACGGTAAGGCCAAAATCTCCGGGTGAAGAGCAGCTTCCTCGGCATTGTCCAAGGGCATGATAACCCCTTTGCATTTTTGTTTGGCTGCCAATTCCATCACCGGCAGTATGCCCCGCACCCCCTTGATGCGTCCATCCAACGACAGTTCCCCCATAACCAAGTATTCCGACAAGGCTGCACCGTTGAGATAGCCTGCTTCGGCCAGCATCCCCAAGGCGATCGTTAAATCGTAAGCCGCTCCCTCTTTACGTAAATCTGCTGGAGCCAAATTAATCATATGCCGGCAACGGGGCAATCCATAACCCGCATTGCGTATGGCCGTTTGGATTCTAAGCTGGCCCTCTCGCACGGCATGGTCCGCCAAACCCACCAAATAAAAGCCAAAGGAACGCGGGTCGGTATCCACCTCCACAGTTAACATCCGGGCATCCAGGCCCCTTAGAATTCCGCTGTAAACCCTGACCATCGCGGATGCAATTTTGGACCATCCCCGGACCTATACCCGTCCTTAACCGGTTAAATCCCCCTGTTGCAACGTATTTTTACAATCCTCGGGTGATTAGCTCAGCTGGTTTAGAGCACTGCCTTGACAGGGCAGGGGTCACAGGTTCGAATCCTGTATCACCCACCCAAGACCCTCCCTTCCATCGCACCTATGGTCGCCTTGCACAATCCGGTAAACCGCGAGCTCCTTCGCAAACAACTGATGGAGGAAACCTTTCACCGGGTCACCCTTTCTTTTTACCGGTATGTCCGTATTGCAGACCCCCAAACTTTTCGCGATCAGCTCTACCGAGAATGGCATGCCTTGAAGTGCTTTGGCCGAATCTACTTGGCCCAGGAGGGCATCAACGCCCAAATGTCCGTTCCGGAACATGTTATGGATGCCTTTCGCGAAAACCTTGAGCAAAACGACGCCCTTCGTGGCGTTCCCCTCAAGATCGCGGTCGAAGACGACGGAAAGTCTTTTTACAAATTGACCCTCAAAATCCGGTCCAAAATCGTAGCCGACGGCATCGACGACCCGGCCTTTGACTCATCCCAAGTAGGACGCCACCTCAATGCGGCTGAATTCAACGCCGCCATGGAAGAACCTGGCACCCTGGTGGTGGATATGCGCAATCATTATGAAAGCAAAATAGGCCATTTCGAGGGCGCCCTCCTTCCGGATGTGGACACCTTTCGCGAGGAATTGGAGCAAGTTCCCCGCCTTTTGGCCGGACAAGAAGACCGCAAAATCCTTCTCTATTGTACAGGAGGTATTCGCTGCGAAAAAGCCTCTGCCTGGCTCAAGTACCAGGGTTTCACCAATGTCCATCAACTCCACGGCGGAATTATTGATTACGCTCGCCAAATTCGCGAACAAGGTCTCCCGAACAAATTCAAAGGGCGCAATTTTGTCTTTGATGAACGAATGGGAGAGCGAATCGGCGAAGATGTGTTAGGAAAATGCGATCTATGCGGTGAACCCTGCGATCATTACACCAACTGCGCCCGCAAAGCCTGTCACCAACTTTTTATCCAATGCCCCGCCTGCAGCGAACGCCTCCAGGGCTGCTGCGGTCCCAAGTGCCAAAACCTTCTTGATCATGCCCCTAGCGACGAGGTAGCCATACCAAGCAACCCGCATCTTGGCAAATACACCAAGGGGCGGTTAAATCCCAATCTTCAAAAATGACATTATATATATCTTGGTCTTCTTTTAGAAGATAATTTTCATGGCCCAACATGTTCAGCAACAATTGAATTAGAAGATAGAGGCTATGTTAAGTATAATTTTGGTGATGTGTTAGTTAAGTATCCTACCAATGTTAGTCTGAAAAGAGATACTTTGCTTTTTAGAAGCAAATGGTTACTATGTAGCGCCTTTAGTGTGGGATTTTTGTTGCAAAAATTCAGATGAAATTCTACTTGATTTTATTCTTTGTAAAGAAGAAAAAGATATAACCAATGAATTTGAACGCATGTTAGAGCAAACTTGAATCAAAATTGTCTAATGGTTAAATAATTTAAAATAAATAATAATGAAATTGAAAAAATTACTCTTCATTGCAGTTGCAGCAATAGATTTGACAACTTTCACAAAGGCACAACCCCAGCCTTTTAACTGGGCGTACGGATATGGGGGAACAAACCCGTCCAACCGTGATTTTGCACATGGAGTAAGTACGGATTCGAGCGGCAATACATATATCTGTGGGCAGTTTCAGGGGTCTATGATTGTTCAGAGCTTTGCCGCCAACAGTAGCTTATACCGTGAACCGTTTGTTACAAAGTTTGACGCCAGTGGTGCTTGCTTATGGCTCCTTCAAGGATACGGTCAAGGAAGTTCAACTTTGCCCGACCTCGCCACTTCCATAGCCACTGATGCCAGTGGAAATTCTTATATAACCGGGATGATTGGCGGCCCATACCTTATACTGGGCACAGATACAGTTTATTCATGCAATAGCGGAGCCGATTTTTTTGTTGCGAAAGTTTCAAGGGCAGGAAATTTGGTGT
>VHAW01000064.1 GCA_016872225.1 Sphingomonadales bacterium
GCGACGGCCTGTTGAAAGGCTACCGAATTACCATGAACTTGTTGGTAATAACCGTTATCCAAATTGACTTTGGTTTCGCGGTGACAATTAATGCACCAACCCATAGTCAATTGACTGTGTTGATAGACTTCGGCCATTTTCTCGATAGGACCATGGCATTTCTGGCATTGAATCCCCGCCACTTTGTAGTGTTGGTAGTGATTAAAATACCCGAAGTCAGGGAGATTATGAATCCGAACCCATTCAATGGGGGTGTTGGTTTCATAAGCCGTCAAAATCTTTTTGATTTCTGGGGATTCCTTCTTGATTTGGTTGTGGCAGTTCATACAAACATTCACCGAGGGAATTGTGGCAGATTTACCTCGCTCTGCACCGGTATGACAATAGGTGCAGGCGATTTCATGAGCACCTGCATGGAGTTCATGAGAAAAAGCAATAGGCTGCGTAGGCTGATACCCCTGCTGGATTCCAATATGGGAAGCCATGTCCATCCCCCAACCAATCCCCGATACCAGGATGAGCGTAAGACCACCACCCACCAAATGCAAGGGCTTGGGGCGTAGGGTCCAGCCAAATTGACGGAGTTTTCCCTCGGATATACGACCTGTCGCAAGACGCTCCTCGTAAAGGAGTCGGTATTGACGCTGCAATAGGCTCAGCAACAAAACGATAATACCGGCTGCAAACAGGACAACCCACATGGTAAGGCTTGTGAATTCGCCTGATGATCCGCCCCTGTCGGCCGAGCCCCCCCCTGCTCCATCGGTAGGAGCCGCCGCAACCACAGGGGCTTTGGCACCTTCCTCTTTGATGTAGGCCAACACAGCCTTAATTTCCTCATCGGACCAATCAAAAGCCGTCATTGCCGATTTATTCCATTCCTCGTAAAGTTTCACGGCATAGGGATCCCCGGAGGCAATAACCGCCTGGGAATTACGAATCCATTTGAGAAGCCATACCTCATTCCTTCGCTGTTCAACTCCCTTGAGGGCCGGACCCACCAAATTCTCGTGAATTTTGTGGCATGACGCACAGTTGTTGGCGAAGAGCTCAGCCCCATTAGGTTGAGCCACAACGTATTGTGGTATTAAGAAAATTTGAAGAAAGAAGATGCCCAAGGCGCCGCGGCCCAATACAATAAGAAAGCGGCTCACTTTCATGAAGGAAATTTTAAGTCAAGAGAATAAAGCAAAAACGATTTTTTACCGCGCAAAAATAAGAGCCAAGGCCCAAAATAAAGGGTTTTAGGCACAAAAAATGAAGGTCTATTATCCCCATGTTATTCCTCATTGGGCTGAGTCCTTAGGCCTTCCCCCCATTGGCCTCTCTGTTGCTCCTCCAACCATTGTCGGTATCGCCCGCCGTCCAAGGACAATAACTCAGAAGGCGTTCCGAATTCTTGAACCATCCCCTTATCCAGAAAGAGTATTTTGTCCGCATCACGGACTGTGCTTAAACGATGCGCAACAACCACGGTCGTCCTCCCCTTCATTAATTGGTCCAAACCCAGTTGAACGGCCTTTTCAGAATCGGTATCCAAAGCCGAAGTGGCTTCATCCAACATCAAAAGCGAAGGATTACGCAATATGGCCCGTGCAATAGCCACTCTTTGCCTTTGCCCTCCGCTCAATTGTATACCCCGCTCTCCCACCACGGTGTTTAGACCCTGAGGAAAACTCTCAATAAAATCAAGAGCAAAGGCCTGAGCTGCCGCATCCTGGATTTGGGTAAGGGTGGCCTCGGGGGTTCCGTAGGCAATATTCTCCGCAATGCTTCCTCCAAAAAGCATCAAATCTTGAGGCACTACCGCGATGCCTCTCCTGTAATCGGCGAGCCTTAGAGTTCGCAAATCCATGCCCTGAATTTGGATACTCCCTTCATCAGGAACATAAAATCCGAGAAGCAAATTGACCAAGGTTGATTTTCCAGCACCACTGGGACCAATCACGGCAAGCCTTTCTCCTGCGTGAAGACTCATCGTAACATTGGACAATACCTTAACCTCCGGTCTGGAAGGATAAGCAAACGACAAACCCTGCCATTGCAACGATACCCCGCCATGAGGCCAATCAAAGGACTCCTTCCCCTTCCAACAAATGGTCTCTGTGGGTTCTTTTAATAAATCATTCACGCGTTCTGTGGCCCCCAAGGCCTTCTGGACTTGCCCATAAAGCTCCGCAAAACTACCCATGGCACCCCCTACAAAGGTGGAATACAAAACAAAACCGCTCAATTCACCCACACTTATTCCTCCCTTTTGAACCAGGGATGCCCCATACCATAACACAAGTACAACGGATCCAAACAAACCAAACACGATAAATGCCGCGAAGGCGCCCCTGTACCTAGCCGCTTTCACAACCTGAGCCACCGTGGCGGATAATCCTTTTCGGTAACGATCGCCCTGGAACGTTTCACCAGTATAAACTTTAACCATCGCAACATTTTGCAAGGTTTCCTCCACAACCACTTGAGAGATGGCCAATTCATCTTGAGCCAGACCAGCCAAACGTCGAATTTTTCGACCAAAAACTACCGCAATCAGGATGAGGATCGGCAAAATCGCAAGCAAGAACAGGGTCAACTTCCATGATATCCAAACCAACATCAACAAACCACCCAACAAAACAAGAACCTGACGCAACCACTCCATCAACGTTGAAGAAACGGTATCCTGAATTTGAGATAAATCAGCACTCAAGCGGCTTTGCAATTCACCAACACGATGCCGCATGTAGAAAGTCATTGGTAGCTGTAACAAATGACGAAATGTAAACTCCCGAACATCCGCTAGAATTTTTTCGGCCATGGTGATGACCAGTCGAATTCGCACAAAAGAAAGCAGGGCCTGCACTGCCAAGATCCCCCCCAAGGCCAAAGCAAGTTGGAGCAGTGCCCTCGAGGAACCCTCACCACCCATGGCCTTGTCGATCATTTGACCCATGAACCAAGGAATGCTTAACGATAATAAAGTTCCCACCACCAACAACCCCGCTCCAGTCAGGATCTCCGTGCGGTATGGACCCAAGAAGGGCCACAACCAATGCGATTGGCGAATCTGCTCACGACGAATTCTTGACATTCGTACCGGTGCCTCGGTTTGATGATTGGAATTGAATCGGGGTCTAGCCATGCCCGAACGTTTAGCGTAATTGAGGGATTTCTCCGGGAATGTATAGGCCTGGATTTAGCCTAGCCGATACCGCCCAATACAATTGCAAAGGATGGCGGGTGCGCCACATGTCATCAGTCCAATCCTCCCCAAAGTGCATATACCTCGAAAGCCCCAATCTCTCCCATTCCTCGGTAATATGGGATCTGAAACCCATACCAATGACCCATCCTTCCGGACTGTCCTCACTCCACTCCTCATAATAGGCATCTTCATCCCCGTAGTAATTTAACACATTATTTCCTAAGAGGATAAACTTCTGTATACCACGCTTCAACACCGGATCAATCAACTCCCTTTTCAACCACATAATGTCATTGCCAATCGCATCATTCCATTCGCCAATCATTTCAATGACCGCAAAACCTAAATGATCGTCTATGTACAAAATCTTGACATAAAGGGTTTCCGAACCCATGCTATCCCAATTGGGGTGAATCACATGATCATAGAGCAAATGATAACCCATTTCCGTCAGTCCCTGGCCATACAAAGGCGATAAACGATCCTGGTCCTGGTCATAGAGGTAACGCCATCCGCCAAAGGGCTCCAAATCATGCATGATACCAACTACAATTTTTTATCCTTGGGGTAGCCGTCTCTGACTAAAGCTTCTGAAGCAAGGTATACCTTCCCATAATCTTTTAGATAGCCTTCTGCGACATCTCTGGAAATGCTATGTCCTTTCATAAGCATTCGTAGAGCACGCTCATGCAATTTGGCGTTGGTTGGTCTCAAATGCGTCATTTTGTTATCCTCAACCAAGCCCAAACCAATCATGACGGAAGTCGTCAGCATATTGAGGACCAACTTCTGGGCAGTTCCGCTTTTGAGCCGTGTGGATCCCGTAAGAAATTCAGGACCTACCATCACCAACACAGGATAATCACTCACCTCCAATATTGGAGAATTGGGATTGCAGGTGACGCATCCCGTGGGTATTCCACGCTCACGGCACGCTCGTAATCCTCCAAGGACATAGGGCGTTCGACCTGACGCTGCCAAGCCGACCACCATATCCGATGGCGATAATTGATACGGCTCCAAAGTCCTCCAAGCAACCTCTTCATCATCCTCAGCATTTTCTACGGCCTTGCGAATAGCACCATCACCGCCAGCAATCAAAGCAATTACCTTTCTATGCTCCACCCCAAAGGTCGGCGGACACTCAGAAGCATCCACGATGCCCAACCTACCGCTGGTCCCAGCGCCCAAATAAAACAACCGACCACCGTCTTTCATGCCACGAAGCACCCTGGAGGATAAGGCCAAAATTTCCGGGATGGCCTTCTCCACCGCAAAGGGAACCGTCTGGTCTTCCTGGTTCATGCGACGCAAAATTTCTTCCAATCCCATTTGGTCCAAATGGCGATGCAAAGAATCCGATTCAGTTACAGAAACAATGCCAGACACAGCCTCATTTTCTCTGCACAAAATTACGCAATCAAGGTCCTCCCAAACGACTTAATTCTCAACCTGGACCAAGGCTGGAATAATTCGAATTCCGACCTCCACTGCGGTAGGTCTCAAATTCAACAATACCTTTGAGGGCGCTTATCATTCCATCAAGTCCAATACCACTCCGACGTTCCAAAGATGCCCAATTCCAGCCGCTTGACTCGTATCATCTTGGGGTATGGCATAACTGCCGCCTTCGGCATATGGTTGGGAATTGCCCTGCAAACACAACGCAATGGGGTCACATTTTCGCATTCCAAAATGGACTGGATACGGCACATGGTGCATACCCACTATGTAGATTCGTTGGCCACAGATTCGTTGGCCAATGCCTCCATTCAACCTTTTTTGTCAAGCCTGGACCCCTTTTCTTCTTACCTTCCTCCTGTAGAGAAGCAGGCTGCCGATGAGATACTTGAAGGAAATTTCGAAGGTATTGGGGTAGAATATAACCTCATCGAGGATAGCATTCGGGTGGTATCGGCCCTGCCCGGTGGCCCCAGTGAATTGCAAGGGATCCTGCCAGGGGATAGGATTGTAAGGGTTGATGGTATGGATGTCCCTGTCCAAGGCCTTGACAACGAATGGGTCCTTCGAAAACTTAGAGGTAAACGCGGCACCAAGGTCCAATTGGGCATATACCGGCCATCCCTCCAAAAAACACTGCAAATCACCGTGATACGGGACAAGATTTCCATACGCTCTGTTGAATTGGCTTGGTGGCCTGCCCCGGGTGTCGCCCATATTCGCATTAACAAATTTGGAGAAAAAACACACGCTGAGTTTGCTTCGGAATTCAAGAAACTTCGAAAACAAGCACCTATTCAAATGCTCATTTTGGATTTGCGAGGAAACCCTGGCGGTTATTTGGAGTCCGCTGTGGCTTTGGCCGATGAATTCTTAAAGGATAATCTCTTAATCACCTACACCCAAGGATTCAGGCAAAAGCGTCAAAACTATATCACCAACCAAGAAGGCCTTTTTGAAGAGGGTGATCTGGTGGTCCTTATCGATGAGGGTTCTGCATCAGCCAGTGAAATCCTAACGGGAGCCTTGATGGACCATGGACGAGCAACGGTAGTTGGTGAACGTTCCTTTGGTAAGGCCTTGGTACAACAACAATTTGACTACCCGGATGGGTCTGCCGTTCGTTTGACCGTAGCCCGCTATTACACTCCGAATGGTCGTTGCATCCAAAGACCCTATGGAACAAGTCCCAACACGTCACCTTCCTCTTCAAAGGAGGACGGCTTTGGTGGGATTGCACCGCATGTTGTTGCCAAGCCAGCGTACCACCAATGGTCCGAAACCATGAAATCTCTAATCGGCTCAGGAATTCTCTACGAAATGGCCATGAATTTTGCCGAATCTGAATCAGCTCAACGCTTGAAACAAAGTGGACAGTCTGCCTTCATGTCCACCAATCTTTGGCAAGCCTCCGAAGAGATTCAATTTGCCCAAAAACTAAATAACCTTGGATTAACCAAAACGACTTTTAAACAGATCGAAAAATCCCAAATCCAAGCAACCTACCAAGCCCTGGTTGCCAGGCTTCTCTTCGGTAATGCGCTTTACCAGCAACTGACGGCCTCCACCGATCCGGTCTTGTGGCAAGCCGTTCGATTATCCAGAATTAAGGCATAAAAAAAGCCACCTCAAGAAGAGGTGGCTTCAATTCGAATACTGATAAATTACTGAGCAGCAGCGGTGGTATCAGCAGCCGCAGAGTCAGTAGAAGGAGCAGCATCCTCAACTGGCATTTCTTCTGTGGTAGCCTCTTCAGCAGGAGTCTCCTCAGTAGCGTTGTTACAAGCAACTACAAAAAGGGTAGCGCTCATCATCAACATGGCAAGAAATTTATTCATGGTATTGGGGTTTAGATTGTGGCACAAAAGTAAGATACTCTTTATTTCCAACCAAACTTTTTGTCTATTTTTTTTGATTTTTTTTTCAAAAAAAAACTTTTTTTTCGATCTCACGAGCAAAAATTGCCCAAATTAGTCCTTAAATGATAAAATATGTATAATAAAGTATACAAATAATAATCACTTCTGACGGAAAAACAACTGCATCGGTACCCCCGAAAAATCATATTGGGACCGGATTTTTCCTTCCAAATAACGTTTGTAGGGATCGCGAATATATTGGGGCAAATTGCAGAAGAAAACAAAGGTAGGTGTTAAGGTTTTGAGCTGAGTGATGTATTTGATACGAATATATTTTCCTTTATAGGCTGGCGGCGGATAGGCCTCAATCACCCCTTGAAGGTACTCGTTAAGGGGTGCGGTGGATACTTTGGTGGAGCGCCTAAGCGCCACGGCGGCCATCTCCTCCAGCAACTTGATGAGGCGCTGTTTCTCCAAGGCTGATATAAAGAGGACCGGTAAATCGGTAAAGGGGGCTGTTTTCTGCAACAATTCTTTTCGATAATTTTCCATGGTTTTATGGTCTTTTGCAACCAAATCCCATTTGTTCACCGCCAAAATGATGCCTTTCTGATGTTTTTGGGCAAGATGAAAGATATTAAGATCCTGCGATTGAAGGCCTTCACGGGCATCCATTAACAAGACCACCACATCGCAGTCTTCGATTGTCCGCAGCGTTCTCATCACCGAATAAAACTCAATATCTTCCTCCACCTTGGCCTTGCGGCGCAGTCCTGCCGTGTCCATCATCAAAAAATGTTGCCCAAAAGCCTTGAGCTCGGAGTGAACAACATCCCTTGTGGTGCCTGCCATATCCGAAACAATACTCCGCTCCTCCCCCATCAAGGCATTCAGCAAAGTAGATTTCCCTACATTGGGCCGACCCACCAAGGCAATGCGCGGAATTTCAGGTTGAACTTCCTCTTCTTTGGCCACAGGAAGCCTGCTCAGCACCTCATCCAGCAAATCACCGGTCCCCGAACCAGTTTGTGAGGAAACACAAAAAATTTCACCCAAACCCAACGCATAGAATTCGGCCGCTGAGGGCAATCTTTCCCCATGATCCACCTTGTTAACTACCAACATTACCGGTCGCTTGGATCTGCGCAATTGGTCTGCCAACTCCGAGTCCAAATCCGTAATTCCAGTTTGGACATCCACCATCATAAGCAGTAAATCGGCCTGTTCCATAGCAGCCTTAACCTGGCGATTGATGGACTGCTCCAGAGCATCTTCACTGCGTTCCACAAAACCTCCCGTGTCAATTACGGTAAATTCCTGGCCATTCCACTCCACTTTGGCGCCATGACGGTCTCGGGTCACCCCCGCCACGTCGTCCACAATGGCTTTGCGTGAGCCAGTTAAACGGTTGAACAGGGTTGATTTGCCCACATTGGGCCTGCCTACAATGGCGACAATACGGCTCATAAACTCTCTGTCACTAGTTACGATTAATTACTCCGAAGTATATCCAAAGTACTTCAACATCCGGGGATCATCCCTCCAGTCGTTACGGACTTTGACATGCAAACCCAAATACACCGGCCTTCCCCAAAATTTCTCCATTTGTTGGCGAGCCTTGGTACCCACCGCTTTCAAAGCTAATCCTTTGTTTCCAATAACAATACCTTTCTGACTATCCCTTTCCACATAAATGGTGGCCTCTATACGTAAAATTTTCTCCTCCTCCTTGAAAGATTCGGTGACCACATGACATGCGTAAGGAATTTCCTGGTGGTAATGCAAAAAAATTTGTTCCCTAACCCATTCCGAGACCATCACCCTGTCCGTAAGGTCCGTAAGTTGATCAGTATCAAAATAAGGCGGATGCACTGGTAACACATCTAACATCCAAGACTTCACAGCATCGACTCCCGCTTTGGTAACACACGAAATTTCCCAACAAGGTAAATCCTTAAATCGATCCATCCACTTTGCCTTTTGTACCTGCCGACCTTCAGTATCCATCAGGTCTGCCTGATTAAGCAAAAGAATGATGGGGATACGCGTTGGCAACAAGGTTGGCAGAAAATGTTCTTGATCCGGATCATCGCGCATATCAGCGACCCAAACCAAGGCATCCGCATCCTCGAGGGCCAAGTCAATGCTACGCGACATCAACCGCTGCAAAGCATACCGAGCTTCCAAATACCCCGGGGTATCCCCGATAATCAACTGATAAGTTTCGCTTTGCAACATACCTAAGCATCTTGACCGGGTGGTTTGAGCTTTGGGGGTAACGATGGACAAAGGCTCGCCGACCAAGGCATTCAATAAGGAAGACTTACCCGCATTGGGTTTGCCCAGCAAATTAATAAATCCTGCTTTAAATTCAGGACCCTGTTGAAAATCAGAGCTCGTCGGGGTCATGGGCGCAAATATCGTTCAAGTCATCGCCTAACGTTCAAAAAATTATGTATAGGCACGAGCATAGTGGTAATATTTACAAGCTATGCAGCGAATTCACCCCTATTGTCGGTACCTTTGTCGTCCTTATTGCGGGGTAGAGCAGTTGGTAGCTCGTCGGGCTCATAACCCGAAGGTCGCTGGTTCGAGTCCGGCCCCCGCTACAATGCAAAAGCCGGCCCTCAGGGTCGGCTTTGTGATTTGTGGTGTTTAGGTCTCGTAGTACAACGGATAGTATGTGGGTTTCCGGAGCCTAAGATGCAGGTTCGATTCCTGCCGAGACCACCAAAAACCCCGTTTCTGCTCAGGAAATGGGGTTTTTTGTTCTCTGTGTTCCATTCTGTGTTCCATTTGGGGGTCTTTTGTATATTTGGGGAGTGGGATATTTCGTTTCTTTGAACTTCCGTAAACCCAAATCCAACACCCCCAAATCGGAGGTGTTGGGGGTGGTTCTGAACTACTATTATCAAAAGAAGAAACTCCGAAATCAATAGGGGTTGAGGTTAAACTGAAGGATTGGAACTTTGATGAACAGGAATACCCTGTCCGTAAATC
>VHAW01000065.1 GCA_016872225.1 Sphingomonadales bacterium
CGTTAAGGGCCACGGTGGAAAGCCAAAGGACCTGTTGCCTGGCTTCAGCATCATCCCCGTTGCGCACGGCTCTGTATCCCCATTGCATGGCCTGACGGATGACTTGAATTGCAAAAGCATCTGAAAGCGGGGAGAAATCAGGAGAAAAATACTGCTCGAGCGTATGGGCCACTAAATCAGCTACACCGTAAGCGGTATAATTGGCCGGGACGGAATGGGTCAGCCGGGGATCGAGATACGAGATTTTAGGAAAAAGCAATTCGTTCCCCCAGCCTCGCTTCTGTCCGGTGGCATTGTTTTGGAGGACAGTTGCTCTGTTCATTTCCGTGCCTGTCGCTGCCAGCGTCAAAACCACGTAGAGCGGCAATGCGTACTTTGGCTTGGCGGCGCCCCCCGCATAAAAATCCCAAACCGAATGCTCGACATAGTAGCCAGCGGCCACGGCCTTGGCTGTGTCGATAACCGAGCCCCCGCCCACAGCCAAAAGGGCATCCGCCTGCATGGCTTTGGCCATTTGGACCGCGAGGTCCGCTTTCTCATAAACAGGGTTAGGCCGAATGCCTTCGCAAACTTGCCAGATCAATCCTGCCTCTTTGAGTTGGGTTTCTATGCGGTCTAGCAAGCCGCCTCGACGTGCCGAGCCCTGACCAACAAGAACAAGCACCGATCTGCGACCTTCTGCCGCAATATCCTTTCCCACGGTTTCCACCGTTCCTGGACCAAATTTGAGGCGAACAGGATTGTAAACGACGAAGTTTTCCATGGTCACTATTTTGGTGAAGACAAAGTTTAAGGCGTTATTTGAAGCTTAATGCCCCATAAGGTGCACAAATGTAATCGTTGATGTTGCCCCCCGTAGAAACCTGGGCTTTGCCCAAAATTCGGCTTTTTTTGGTGTTGGGATTTGTTTTCCTGACCAATGCCCTGCTTGCTGAGTTTATTGGGGTTAAAATTTTTTCCCTCAACACTCTTTTGGGCTTTGATTCTCAAGGAAATACCCTTGAATTCAACTTAACCGCCGGGGTTTTGTTATGGCCGGTGGTCTTTGTCATGACCGACCTTATTAACGAATACTATGGCCAAAGGGTGGTTTTGATTTTTTCGGCCTTGTCGGCCCTATGCATTCTCTATGCTTTTGCGATGGTTTACGGGAGTATTGCATTGCCACCTGCCGGATTTTGGCCAGGGTCGATGAAAGCCGCCGGGGTGGAGAATATGCAGACGGCCTACGGGGCTGTTTTTGGGCAAGGGTTGTGGATTATTGCAGGTTCCATCATGGCCTTTTTAGTTGGACAATTGGTCGATGTATATGTTTTTCAGCGCATCAAGCGAATAACAGGAGAAAGGAAATTATGGCTAAGGGCCACCGGCTCCACGATGATTTCCCAAGGCCTTGATTCGGTGGTGGTCCTGTACATTGCCTTTTACCTGGGTGCGGATTGGCCTCTAAGTCGGGTTTTGCAAATTGCCCTTCTGAATTATGCCTTCAAGTGGTTTGCTGCGTTGGCAATGACCCCGCTGATTTATGCGGTACACCGGCGCATCGAAGGCTATTTGGGAGCGCAGTTGTCCGAACAAATGCGCCAAGAAGCCCTGTCGAATGCTGGACAGAAAACGAATTAAGGGGATAGACGGACGCGATTTTTAAAGAAGGACGCGACCTACCTTGCGTTTTGACGCTTGTGGCGCAATCGCTGATCCAAACGATTCAAAAACTCTTCGGTGTAGAGGTAATGCTCTCCGTGCTGAACTTTATTACCGTGAATGCAGACGGCCAAATCCTTGGTCATTTCTCCGGCTTCTACCGCTTCAATACAAACCGCCTCTAATTGGTTACAAAATATTGCAAGTTCTTGATTTACATCAATTTTGGCTCTAAATTCTAAACCTCTGGTCCAAGCAAAAATGGACGCGATGGGATTGGTGGAGGTCGGACGACCCTGTTGGTGTTCGCGGTAATGGCGAGTAACCGTACCGTGGGCGGCTTCGGCTTCCATGGTCAATCCGTCCGGGGTAATGAGGGTGGACGTCATCAGACCCAAAGAACCAAATCCCTGTGCTACGGTATCGGATTGCACATCGCCGTCGTAATTTTTACAGGCCCAAACAAATTCGCCGTGCCATTTAAGGGCAGAGGCTACCATGTCATCGATTAAGCGGTGTTCGTACAGGGTACCCTGAGCATCCATCCGTTCCTTGAACTCGAGTTTATAAGTTTCTTCGAAAATATCCTTGAATCGACCGTCATATTGTTTGAGAATGGTGTTTTTGGTGGACAAGTACAACGGCCAACCTTTGAGAATCGCCTGGTTAAAACAGGCTCTGGCAAAGCCTCGTATGGATTCATCGGTATTGTACATGGCTAGAGCCACACCATCTCCTTGGTATTGATAGACTTCCCATTCCTTCACAGTTCCATCCAGTCCGTCGAAACGCATGGTCAATTTGCCTTGGCCCTGAATGACCACGTCGGTAGCCCGGTACTGGTCGCCGAAGGCATGACGACCAATGCAAATGGGGGCCGTCCAATTGGGTACCAAACGGGGAATATTTTGAATCACGATAGGTTCGCGGAAAACCGTGCCGTCCAAAAGATTCCGAATGGTACCGTTGGGGGATTTCCACATTTTTTTGAGGCCAAATTCTTGAACTCTGGCCTCGTCCGGGGTAATGGTGGCGCATTTGATGCCCACGCGGTGCTTAAGGATGGCTTTGGCGGCATCCACGGTGATTTGGTCATCGGTGGCATCGCGGGACTCCATGCCCAAATCGTAGTATTCGATGGGTAGCTCTAGGTAAGGAAGGATGAGTTTGTTGCGGATTTCGGCCCAAATGACTCGGGTCATTTCATCGCCGTCCAGTTCAACAACAGGATGGGCGACATGGATTTTTTTCATGATTCTTAATTAGCAAGTATGTGAGGACCAAAAGTAAGGGAGGACAAGGAAAAAGGATGGAAGGATTATCCTGTTACGGCAACTTGGCTTTCCCGCCTTTCCCCAATTTGCTGCCTCCACATGGCGTAATAAAGACCACGAGATTCCACCAATTCATCGTGCGTTCCGGATTCTACCACTTGCCCCTTCTCCATGACATGGATACGGTCTGCATGCATCACGGTACTCAGGCGGTGAGCGACCAAGATCACCGTATGCTTGCGCCAGCCGGAAAGTTCCTGCAGGGTGCGTGTTATCCCTTCTTCGGTAAGGGAGTCCAAAGCGGAGGTCGCCTCGTCAAAGACCAAAAGGGAGGGGCGACGTAACAAAGCCCGGGCGATGGATAGACGTTGTTTCTCGCCCCCGGAGAGTTTGACACCGCCTTCGCCAATGGGGGTGTCCAGGCCCGATGGGGCCCGGTCTAACAAGGCGGTGCAAGAGGCCTGGCGCATCGCCTCCAGGCAGGCGGCGTCATCCGCTTGTGGGGCCACAAAACGGAGGTTATCCCCAATCGTGCCCGCGAACAACTGGGTATCCTGGGCGACCAAGCCAGTAGCCATTCTCAAGTCGTTGAGGTTGATCTCGGTGGAAGGAATTCCATTGATCTTAATGGAACCGCTGCGCGGCAGGTAAAGCCCCAGAAGGAGTTTGATGAGGGTGGTTTTGCCGCTCCCGCTGGGCCCGACAAAAGCATAGGTCTGCCCTTGTTCCAGATGCAGATTCAGGCTCTCGACGGCGGGATGTTCAGCGTTGCGATGACGATAAGTAACATCTTGAAAATGAACTGATTTTATCGTATTAACGGACTTCGCCTGGACCAGTTGCGGCTCTGGGGAACGAGACATCAAGTCTTCGAAGCGACGGAGCGATATTTCGGTTTCTCTGAAGATTTGTAAGACATTTCCCCATTCCTGCAAGGGATTGAAAATGTAAAAACTGTACATAAACAGGGAAAAAAACTGCCCTAATGAAATCTTGTCCTTAAAAATCAGGTATAACATCATCAAGACGATGAGGTTGCGCATCAGGTTCACGAAGGTTCCTTGCACAAAACTCAAGCTCCGCATATACTTGATTTTGGTTAATTCCAAACCCAAGATTCGCTGAGTAACCCCACGTAAACGGCTGTCCTCTTGATCAATCAGGCCAAGGCTCTTGATAAGTTCGATGTTACGAAGTGATTCGGTGGTAGCACCAGCCAGTTCCGTGGTCTGGGTGACGATGCGGGATTGGACGGCTTTGATTTTGCGGCTCAAAAAGGAGCTTAAAACGCCCAAAAGAGGGATGGACATAAAATAAACCGGCGCAATAACCCAATACACGTTTAATGCGTAGACCATAACAAACACGATGCCCACAAGGGACGTGAAAAGGATATTGATAATTGCGGACACCAGTTTTTCAACATCGGCGCGCACCTTTTGGAGGATCCCGAGGGTTTGACCAGAGCGGGCATCTTCAAAATCCTCGTAGGGTAGGCTCAGGGCATGCCGAAGTCCATCGCTGTACATACGGGCCCCGACCTGCTGTGTGATTCGGTTGACCATGTAGTCTTGCAGGTTTTTGGCAATTCGGCTGATCATGGCCACGCCCAACGCCGCCAGGATCAAGACGCCTGAGGCTTCCAAAAAATCTCGGTTTGTCCAAGTTTGTAGTCGTCCCTCCTTGGCGGCCACCGCAATACGGTCAATAATTTTCTGAAGGATATAGGGATCCAGCAGGGAGAAAACCTGGTTCACTGCTGCCACTCCAAAGGTGAGCAGGACAGCCGGTCCGTAGGGTCTGAAATAGCCAACGAGGGTTCTGTAAATCATAAACCTCAAATTTCGTGCAAACCCTCGGCCCTGCCTTCAGGCTCTGTACTTTTGTCCCGTGTTCAGGCTATCCTTGATTTTTGGGGTGGTAGGAGTCATAGGACTGACTCTGACGAAGTCTAGTCTTGCCCAAATGCGCAAGGCCGACTTTCTGTCGTTGGGTTTGCAGGCCGGACAGGTCAAATACCAAGGTCAGCCGGTCAGCAACGGGGTGGGGCCACGCTTGGAAGGGGATGCCCACATCGCGGGGTCTTGGTATGCCAATGTCGGCCTTCAATACCTGGCCTACCAAAACGCCAATGACCAATTCTCCGCCGATTTTGGGCTTAAGTTTTTTGGATACAAGATGCTGTACCTCCATCCTTACGTAGGGTACAATCGCATCATTACCAGTTACGCCGTCAAGCGGGGTTCCCTGGGCCTGGGCCTGGGGGGGGCGGTTCCGCTCCCGAAACGACATTTGAATTTTGAAATCGTTTATGAGGTACTCCCCTTCTACGGACCCGGCGTGCAGGTATGGGCGGGTCGTTTCACTTTTCCATTCTTCATGTTCTATCCGGACCGTTCCGAAAAAGATCGTTTTCGTTAAGGGTATGTTGGTATTGCTTTCTACCCTTTTTGTAACATCATTCTTACAATAATTAACTGTTATGGCCCTTCAATGCGGAATCGTTGGTCTTCCCAATGTCGGTAAATCGACACTCTTCAATTGCTTGTCGAACGCAAGGGCCCAGGCGGCCAATTTCCCTTTTTGCACTATCGAACCCAATGTGGGGACCATCACCGTTCCCGACCATCGCCTGAACCGTTTGGCTGAATTGGTGAAGCCGCAAAATTTGGTACCGACCACCATCGAAATGGTGGATATTGCCGGTTTGGTGCAGGGCGCCAGCAAAGGCGAAGGTCTCGGTAATCAATTTCTGGCCAATATCCGTGAAACCGATGCGATCCTGCATGTTTTGCGTTGTTTTGAGGACCCTAACATTGTCCACGTGCACGGCCGAGTGAATCCGTTATCCGACAAAGAGATCATTGATACGGAATTGCAGCTCAAGGATTTGGATTCGGTGGACAAACGCCTTGTCCGAACCGAACGTGCCGCCAAAGCCGGGGATAAAGACGCCAAGCAGCTTTTGGATACCCTGCTCAAGGTTAAAGCCGGCCTGGGGCGAGGAGAATCGGTACGTGCTCAGGACCTCACCAAAGAAGAAAAGGAAGGGATTCACGATTTGTTCCTTTTGACCTCCAAACCGGTCTTGTATGTGTGCAATGTTGCGGCCAACGATTTAGCGCAGGGTGATCCCATGGTGGAAGAAGTTCGCCGGATGGCCGCTTCCGAAGGCGCAGAGGTGATGGTCATTTGTGCTGCTTTGGAATCTGAAATAGCCGAGTTAGAATCCTTTGAAGAGCGGCAAGAGTTCTTGCGCGATGCGGGCATTGAAACCAGTGGGGTAGAGCGTTTGCTGATGTCCGCCTATAGGCTTCTTCGCTTGCAGACTTATTTTACCGCCGGCGAAAAAGAAGTGCGGGCATGGACCATTCCTCAAGGCACCCTCGCACCCCAAGCTGCCGGAGCGATTCACGGCGATTTTGAAAAGGGGTTCATTAAAGCGGAAGTCATACATTACGAGGATTTTATTAAGTACGAATCCTGGTCGGCATGCCGTGACGTAGGTAAGGTGGGCCTGGAGGGCAAGAACTACCTGGTGCAAGATGGGGATATTATGTTGTTTCGCTTCAATGTCTAAAGGATGAGCAAATCGCAGATACCTCGTTATGGCAATGCCCTAGATCCGAACGGAGTTGGTCAGAAAGGGGAACATTTGTTCGGCTTGTCCTATTCGGCCGAGGAAGCCTCCCTGATTGTATTGCCAGTTCCTTGGGATCTCACCGCCTCTTACGGGGATGGAACGCGCAAAGGCCCAGAGGCTGTTTTGGATGCATCGCCCCAATTGGATCTTGAAGATTCAGCGGTGGAACGTGCTTGGACCTTACCACGGCACATGCTTCCTATCGATTTGCGTTGGCAACAACAATCCCAAGCCGAAAGGCAATGGGTCGAAACCTATATTCAATGGCTAGAGACGGGCAGGAAGGAATCTAAAGCCAAGTCCATGATGGAAGGTTTGGCCACGGTCAATGAGAAATGCGCTTATTTGTTGGAATGGGTTCGAGAGCAATCGCGATCTTTCCTTGAGCAGGGAAAGAAGGTTGCGGTATTGGGTGGGGATCATTCGACCTCCTTGGGCTTGATGCAAGCTTTGGGAGAACGGTATGGTTCTTTTGGGATATTGCAAATCGATGCGCATATGGATTTGCGCGAGGCCTACGAGGGGTTTACGTATTCGCATGCCTCCATCATGTTCAATGCCTTGCAGATCCCATCGCTGACCTCCTTGGTCCAGGTGGGCATTCGCGATTATTGCCCTGCCGAGAAGGAATTGGCCGAAGAGGACGATCGCATACGCCCATGGTACGATCATGCTTTGCATGATGCCTTATTCCGCGGCCAGCATTGGAACAATCTTTGTATGGACATCGTCAAGGATTTGCCGGACAAGGTCTATGTAAGTTTTGATATCGATGGATTGGAGCCCTTTCATTGTCCAGGCACCGGTACTCCGGTACCCGGTGGTCTTGCTTACCCCCAAGCCATCCATTTGCTGGAGACTTTACACCGCAGCGGCAGGGAAATCATCGGCTTTGACCTCTGCGAAGTGGCCCCTTCCATGGGGGACCAAGAATGGAATGCCAATGTGGGGGCTCGCATGCTCTACAAGCTTTGTAACTTATGTTTGGTTTCGCCAAAAAAAATGAATTTCCAACAGATAAATCATTAATTTTATAAAGTGTTATGAAAAAAACCATGATTATTGGAGCCGGTGGGGTAGGGGCTGTGGTGGCCCACAAATGCGCAGCCTTACCGGAGGTTTTTGGGGATTTGATGCTGGCTTCCAGGACCCGATCCAAATGCGATCGCATCGCGGCCGAAATCGGTAAAAGCCATGTGATCACCGCCGCGGTGGATGCGGATGAGGTGCCCCAATTGGTGGCCCTTATGAAGGATTTCAAACCCGATATGGTAATCAATGTGGCTCTCCCTTATCAGGATTTGACCATCATGGAGGCCTGCCTCCAATGCGGGGTGCATTACCTGGATACGGCCAATTACGAGCCCAAAGATGTGGCCAAATTTGAATACCATTGGCAATGGGCCTACCACGATCGCTTTGCCGAGGCAGGCTTGATGGCCTTGCTGGGATGTGGTTTTGATCCCGGCGTCACCGGGGTTTTCACGGCCTATGCGGCCAAACATCATTTGGATGAATTGCATTACCTGGACATCGTGGATTGCAATGCCGGGGATCATGGCAAAGCCTTCGCCACCAACTTTAATCCCGAAATCAATATCCGGGAAATCACCCAAAAGGGTCGCTACTTCGAAAACGGTCGTTGGATCGAAACCGAGCCCCTTAGTGTTCATCAACCCATTGATTATCCGGGTGTTGGACCCAAGGATTCGTACCTCTTGTACCACGAGGAATTGGAATCTTTGGTCAAAAATTTTCCAACATTGCGCAGGGCCCGTTTCTGGATGACCTTCGGTCAACAGTACTTAACGCATTTGCGGGTTCTGGAGAATGTGGGGATGACGTCCATTGCCCCCATTCAGTACCAGGGTCAGTCCATTGTGCCGTTGGAATTCCTCAAGGCGGTCTTGCCCGAGCCTTCTTCGTTGGGCGCCGGTTACCAAGGCCAAACGTCGATAGGTTGCCATATCCGCGGCTTGAAGGATGGCCAAACCATGCATTATTATGTTTGGAACAATTGCGATCACGCCGAAGTTTACCGGGAAATTGGGGCCCAAGCGGTCTCCTACACCACAGGGGTTCCGGCCATGATTGGTGCTAAAATGATGATGGAAGGTACCTGGTCCGGAAAAGGTGTTTTCAATGTGGAAGAATTTAATCCAGACCCCTTCATGAAGGACTTGGGCCTTTACGGCCTTCCTTGGCACCAGGTCTTGGATGGACCTTCGCCCTTTGACGATTACGAATCCCATGCGTGACCTGGAGGCTCTGAGGGGTTTGAGGGAAACGTACGACCCTGGGCGCTTGGCTTGGGATCAAATTCCTTCACCGTGTTTTGTGATGGACGAAGATCGTCTACGCGCTAACATGGCTTTTTATGTAGAATTGCAGCGCAGGATTCCGGTGCAGTTTATCCTGGCGCTCAAGGGCTTTGCGATGTTTTCGGTTTTTAATTGGATGAAAGAGGCAGTGCACGGGACCACGGCGTCTTCCTTGTACGAACTTCGCCTGGGGGCTACTCGTTTTGGAGGTTCCCAACACATCTTTATGCCGGCCTATCCTCCGGGTCAAGTGGCGGAAATTGCTGGCTTTGCGGACCATGTTTCCCTGAATTCGGTTTCGCAAGTTTTGCAGCATGGGGCAAACTTTCGTAAACATCGACAGGATATTCAATTGGGTTTGCGCATTAACCCGGGCTATTCGCCAGTTAGCACCGACCTGTACAATCCATGTGCCGCCGGGTCCCGTTTGGGAACCCGCTTACAAGATCTAGAACGGGGGTACCCGTCCCTGGAGCAGGCCGGTTTGGAACCGGATTTTTTGCATTGCCATAACCTCTGCGAAAGCGGGGCGGACGCCTTGGCCCAAAC
>VHAW01000066.1 GCA_016872225.1 Sphingomonadales bacterium
CGTGCGGATGACTTTCCCGTAATCCTGCATTGGTGATGCGAACCATACGCGCTTCACGCAGGGTTGGCAAATCAAAGGCTCCGCAATAGCCCATCCCTGCTTTGAGGCCACCAAGGTATTGGTACATCACTTCCGACAGACTCCCTTTGAAAGGAACCCTGCCCACAATGCCTTCGGGAACCAGTTTCTTAATTTCATCCTCCGCATCTTGAAAATACCGATCCTTGGACCCTTCTTTCATCGCTTCGATGGAACCCATACCTCTGTAAGTCTTGAACTTACGACCTTCATAAATAATTGTTTCCCCAGGCGATTCTTCGACCCCGGCAAACATTGAGCCCGCCATAATACAATCGGCTCCTGCCGCCAAAGCCTTGACAATATCCCCGGAGTAGCGTATGCCGCCATCAGCGATCAAGGTAACTCCGGTACCGTGCAAGGCCGCAGCAACTTCCATGACGGCTGTTAATTGTGGAACCCCTACACCAGCCACAATACGCGTTGTGCAAATACTTCCCGGCCCTACCCCCACTTTAACCGCATCGGCTCCGGCATCCACCAACATTTTGGCAGCCTGCCCCGTGGCAATGTTACCAACCACCAAATCAATGGATGAGCCTACATGCCGTCGGACCGTGGATAAAGCCTCCAAAACACCGCGTGAATGAGCGTGCGCCGTGTCGATGGTAATAGCATCCACGCCTGCCTGCACCAAAGCCTGCACCCTCTCGGTTAAATCCGCTGTGACGCCCACCGCAGCCCCTACCCTAAGGCGTCCCATGGGGTCCTTGCACGCCATAGGGAAATCCTTGATTTTGAGAATGTCTTTATACGTAATGAGCCCAACCAAATGCCCGTGTTCATCCACTACCGGGAGTTTTTCGATTTTGTGCTCCTGCAGGATGCCTTCCGCCTGTCTTAGCGAGGTGCCTGCCGGGGTCGTAATCAAGTTGACCTTGGTCATCACCTCCGAAACCGGACGATGAGGATCAGTTTCAAAACGCAAATCGCGATTGGTCAAAATACCGATCAATTTGCGGTTTTCGTCCACCACGGGGATGCCGCCGATACGGTTTTCGGCCATCAAATCGAGGGCCTGACCAATTCGAGCGTTCATTGAAAGAGTAATCGGATCCACGATCATTCCGCTTTCGGAACGTTTGACTTTACGGACCTCCTGAGCCTGACGCTCAATGTTCATATTCTTGTGAATCATGCCAAATCCCCCGTTCTGCGCAATGGCGATGGCCATTTCAGATTCGGTGACGGTGTCCATAGCTGCCGAAACGATAGGCACTTTGAGTTCAATATTCCGGCTTAATCGACCGGTAATATTGACGTCTCTGGGAAGTATTTCGGAGTAGGCGGGCAACAAAAGAACGTCGTCGTAGGTCAAACCCTCCCCTACAATTCTTTGGCTAAAATCTAACATGGCAAATGTTCTATTTGCCAAGCAAAATTAAGGCGTTTAACCTGCCTTTGTTTACCGAGGCCGTATTAAAAAATCCGGGCAATGCGGGATGATCCCGTTCCCCCTCAACGCATCAATCGTTTCATTATCAATGATTTATTTTCCATCCAAAATAGAAGGATAAGCGTTCCTTTTTGTATTTGCCTCCCCGTTCGCCTTGTGAGCGGCCGAAAATGGGGTGAACAAACCGCAGCTTTTCTGCCCCAACCCTCCATCACCATTTCATAAATCGGCTAACTATTCCTCCTAGAAGCCAAGGCAGGGTATTCCCGGGCAAAAGCCTCCCATTGAACATCGCGTAACTGTTCAAATTGTTGATGCGCTTTGCTTCCTTCAAAACGGGAACGATGAGTATCCGCAGTGATCAAGGATTCAATGCGGGGAAGCAATTCTGCTGCTTTAGCGCTCATACAATGCTCTGCCAAACGATCGTATACGAAAGCGGTAGCCACATAATTAGGATGCACCAAATCCACATCATAATAACGGTAATCCCGCAACACATCGATAAGCCACTCGTAGGAGGGGATATAGTGCAGAGACGGAAATTGCTCGCAGAGTCCATGCGCCAAATCCAGCAAACGGCCTTTACTTCGATTGTTCTCCATCAGACCATCGCGGGCATGACGAACAGGACTCACGGTTATCCATACCTGAAGGTTGGATTTCCAATGTATAATTTGTTTTAATAAGGAAGTCCATGATTCTAACATCTCGTCCACTGGCATCAATCGCCGTTCAAAGAGGTTTGCCGGAAAGCGATGACAATTAGCAACAGCTTCCCCACTTTCTCTTAGAAAATAGATATAGGCTGTTCCTAAGGTAAGCACCACGGTATGCGCCCGTTCCAAGGCTTTTGCACCGAGTCCTAGAGCATGGATGGCTTGTTGCTTGGCTTGGGAAAGTACCGTATGCGACAGGTTGGAATGCAGATTCCAATGGTGCCAAACCCCATCCAGATTTTGCCAGGAATCAAGGTCCCATGGAATTTCATGCCCCTGTGCGGTACACCAATATGCGTGAAGATGGGACTGCAGCGAAACAGGATCAAAAAGGGTTCCCGTGGGTTGCCAAACGACCTCAAAGAGATGACGTCGTAACCTGCCCCCCATTCGTTCGGAGAAACAAGAACCCATTAGCAAAAGTGGATCGTTATGCCCTATGCGTTGTCCGTCGTAGGTCCACTTCAGTGGCAAACGGTCCTCCGGCGCAAAGCCCATTAATGTCCTTTGGGCCCGAATTGAACTTTCACATACGCCACCACGGCCAGCATTTCCTGTTCTTGAAGGATGTTCTTGAAGGAATACATGGTGTTTTTACCGTTCATGAGAAGTTCCATAATTTGGTTCTTGTCCAAGCGGCTTTCATTTAAATTCTTGGCTCCACTCAATCCCATCTTACCGTCCTCACCGTGGCACAACGCACATCGGGTCAAAAAGACGGATTGACCATGGGCGATCAAATCGTATTTGGGATTTACCTGAATAATGGTATCATTCTTTCCCTTAACGATGGTATCCATGGGTTCGGTCACCACTTGGGCAAGTTCAGGATTGGTCTGGAGGGCTTGATGAAAATTAGCTTCCGAAAGATCTCTTTTGTTCATCCTGGGTGATTTGGTTTTGGAAACTCCGTAGGAATAGAGGATTAGAAACAAAGAAAGGGTGGCAAGAAATTTGTTGTTACGGCGATAGCCCACAACGGCTACAGGAATAGCCAAAAAGACCGCGCCCAGTTTGACCCAAAACCAAGAACCCACCCCAATGTTTGCATTGTTATAGGCCAGATACAGACCAGTGATCAGAAACAGGCTGGAGATTATCATTTCGGGGATATGGGTTTTGGCAGTGAATTTGGTCAAGGTGTCGGGGCTAATCCAAATCAACACGCATTTAATAAGGTAAATCAACAAAAACAAGACCACCGTCAGGGTGTGGGTATGGAGCATTCCGGTATGCATGACTGCTAAGGGGGTTTGGATGATGGTTTACGCAAATTTCAACAAGTTCTCCTTAACTTGGTGCATGTTTAAACTACGTTTTCAGAAAAATTACAGGGCCCTTGTTTGGGCATGTTGCATGGTCGCGGCATTCCTCGTCGCCCAAGACGTATGGGCACAGGCCCACCTTCCTTTTAACGGGGTTAGGGACTTGAGATCGCCCGCTCATTTGCTGGTCAACGGCCGAATTTACTTGGGGCCTGGTAAATCCTTGGATTCGGCAATGTTATTGGAAAGAAACGGCCGAATCATCAGCGTAGGGAAGCAAATCACCTGCCCAGTCGATGCGGTGACCGTGGATCTCCAAGGTCAATGGGTCTTTCCGGCATTGATTGAATTGATCGCCGAAGTCCCCACCAGCAAAGCCACCGATACCGGTACCAGATCTTGGAGGGAAAATCCACAGATGTTTCCAAGCAGGGCAGGGGCCTACGGAGCAAATGATGCCATCCGTGCGGATCAGGTAGCCGCAAATGAATTCAAAGCGGATGCCAAATGGGCGGAAGGGTATCGCAAAGCTGGTTTTGGTGCGGTGAATGCGCACATAGCCGATGGCATTGCGCGGGGTTCATCGGTACTGCTCAGCCCACAGGGGCCTGAAGCTTTGGCGCCTACCGAATCCCATGCGCCCGATGGACCCACGGCGTTGCAGGCCATACTGCGCAAAGAGGCAGCGGCTTTTTGGAGCTTCGAGAAGGGAAGCAGTACGCAGGATTATCCTTCCTCGCTGATGGGCTGCATTGCCCTTATGCGTCAAACACTGTACGACGAACAATGGTACCGCAGCCTGGGTTCCCAAAAAGACTTTACGGATTTGAATTTGGAGAGCATAGGGCGGCTTGCTTCATTGCCTCAATTTTTTGTGACCAACAACAAATACGATATTTTGAGGGCCGAACGAATTGCCCAAGAATTCAAACAAACCTTTGTGTACAAAGGATGTGGGGAAGAATACATGTATCTGGATGCCGTTCGGGCCTTGAAGCGACCTATCGTATTGCCCCTGCGTTTTCCGGATGTGCCCGATCTGAGCGATCCGGTGGAGGCCAGGCGGATTGGCCTGAATTCCCTCATCCACTGGGATCAGGCTCCGGCCAATGCTGCTTTGCTTCGCAAGGCGGGTATCTCCGTAGCGCTCACCTCCAATGGATTGGATAAACTAGAATCCCTGCCCAACGCAGTTCGTCAGGCCATCACGGCGGGTCTTTCCTTCGATGATGCTATGCAGGCACTGACAAGTACCCCGGCTCGTTTACTGGGTATGGACTCCATCATTGGCTCCATCGCCCCCGGAAAATTAGCAAACCTGATCATCGCCAGCGATTCCCTTTTCAAGGAAAACACCGAAATCCGTTCCATGTGGTTGCAGGGCCGGCATTATCCTTTTAAGCCATCCCCCGATACAACCCTTTGGGCGGCCGGAAAATACCGTATCACCGAAGGTCCCCTCACCGGAGGCCATCTCTCCATCCAATCCAAATCTACCAACAAGAAATCCACGCCGCCCACCTTCGTTCTTCATGTCAACGACACAACCCGTATCGATGCCAAGGCCGAACAGCGTGGTGACTTTTATCAATTATTATTTGAACACAAAATTTCAAACGTACCATCGCCTCTGCGTCTTCTGATTTGGCAAAGCGGTCACAGCCTTTTCGGTCGGATGAACAACGCTGACGAAATCTCTCAACCCTTTGCCGCAGTTATGGCCTCTGCAAAGATCGAATCAGAAAACAAAGACACAACCGGCATCAATGCCGATTCCGCTTCATCCAAATCCGGCTCAGCATCTTCCACCGCCAAAATCCATTTCCCTGAACCATGGGACAGCTTGCGGATCTTTCCCTATGCAGACCTGGGCCGCATCCTAGACCCTGATGGCTCCGGCACGGTGTCCACCGCTAACAATCCGGGCAATTGGTTTATTCGTGAAGCTACAGTATGGACCAGCGGACCCAACGGAAAACTTGAGAACACGGATGTCGTAGTAATCAACGGCAAAATCATCGCCATTGGCCCCAAACTTGATCCCAACATCCACTTCAAAGCTCAACCCTTCCGCACCATTTATGCGGCAGGTTTGCATTTAACGCCCGGCCTAATCGATGAACACAGCCATATTGCAATTACCCGTGGGGTGAACGAGGGCACCCGTTCCATCACCTCGGAAGTTCGCATTGGGGATGCTCTGGACCCTGATGATCCGGACATCTACCGACAACTTGCCGGAGGGGTCACCACCAGTCATTTGTTGCACGGATCCGCCAATTCCATTGGAGGTCAAACCCAACTGATCCGCATGCGTTGGGGGGTGACCGATCCGGAAAAACTCAAGTTTGAAGGTGCCCCTGGTTTCATCAAATTTGCTTTAGGCGAAAATGTTAAACAATCCAATTGGGGTGATCGCAATACCGTACGTTTTCCTCAAACCAGAATGGGTGTCGAACAAACCATCATGGACGGGTTTCTTCGCTCTATCGAATACGAGCGCCTCCGCAAAGAAAATCCTAGTATTTACCGCAAAGACCTCACGTTGGAGGCCCTGCAGGAAATACGTAACAACAAAAGACATATTACCTGCCACTCTTACGTGCAGTCTGAAATCAATATGCTGATGAAGATGGCAGATTCTATTGGCTTCAAAGTTAACACTTTCACACATATTCTGGAGGGCTTCAAGGTAGCCGACAAAATGAAAGCCCACGGAGTGAATGCGAGCAGCTTTGCGGATTGGTGGGCCTACAAATACGAAGTTATCGACGCGATTCCTTACAACGCTGCCATCCTTCATCGGGTGGGGGTCAATGTTGCGATTAATTCTGATGATGCAGAAATGGCCAGGCGTCTTAACCAAGAGGCGGCCAAAGCCGTTCGTTACGGGGGTGTTGACGAAGAGTCCGCCCTAAACATGGTAACCATCAATCCCGCCCGCATGCTCAGAGTCAATCACCGTATCGGCAGTATCGAAATCGGGAAAGATGCTGACCTTGTGTTATGGAATGGTCACCCCCTCTCCGTGTACAGCCACCCGCTGCGCACCATGGTTGAAGGCCGGACCGCCTACGAACAAGAAGCCGACAAGAAAGACCATGAGGCTCGCGAGGCTCTACGCAGTCGTTTGATTCAGAAGGCCTTGAAAGCACGAAGCGAAGGAGCAGCAACGGGTCCTGCCTTCCGGAGAGGCCGCCGCATGTACCACTGCGAAGACCTGGGTGGTTTGCAAGATCAAGACCTGGTCTCCGAACATCAGGCCGATCATCATTATAACGACCTATCCAAAGAATAGATCAGCCCCTGAGTTTGATGAAAGGCCCGTGGAACGAATGGTTTGACCTCACCCTCCCGCTTCAGAATACCGTAGCGGCCTTCACGGTGGTATTAGCGATTATGTTGCTTGCTCCGCTTTTATTCAACCGTTTGCGGATGCCCGGGATCGTTGGCCTTATCCTTGCTGGTGTGGCCCTCGGTCCCTACGGTTTCAACATCATCGACAGCCAACAAATAACACTCTTTTCCCAGGCGGGTCTCCTGTACATCATGTTTCTCGCAGGACTTGAATTGAATCTTCAAGAATTTCGAAAACGACAAACCCAAAGCATCATTTTTGGACTGCTCACCTTCGCGGTTCCCTTTAGTTTGGGCATGATCGTCTGTACCTCTTTGCTTGGCTTTGGTCATCTTTCCTCGGTTCTGATCTCTTCGATGTTTTCGACCCATACCTTGGTAGCATATCCCCTTGTAAGCCGCATGGGGCTCTCTCGTTATGAAATTGTTACGGTAGCAGTGGGAGGAACCATTATCACAGATACCCTGGTACTTCTGATGTTGCCGATAATCACCAACATGCAATCCGGCGGAAATGATCCGCTTTTTTGGGGTGGACTTTTCTTGCGCCTTCTTTTCTTTGGGGTAGTGGTATTCCGAGGGATACCACCGTTGGTCAAATGGTTCTTACGCAAAAGCGATGTGGGGCCCTATACCTCGTACCTTCTGGTGCTTACCCTCGTTTTTGCGGGGAGTCTCGGGGCAATATGGGCGGGGGTTGAAGGCATTATCGGAGCCTTTTTCACGGGCCTTGCCCTGAATCGGCTTATCCCCCACGGGTCTCCGCTGATGCAACGCATTGACTTTGCTGGAAATGCCCTGTTCATCCCCTTCTTTCTCATCAGCGTGGGAATGCTGGTGGATATCAAAGTCTTGTTTCAAGGCCCGCAGGCGCTTTGGATAGCTCTGGTTTTGAGCAGCGCGGCATTGATAGGAAAATGGCTGGCCTCTCGCTTAAGCGGTCTTTTGTTTCGGTACACCCCTTACCAACGCAGGTTACTGTTTGGCCTTTCGACGGCCCATGCAGCGGCTACGGTAGCGGTGATTTTGATTGGTTATCAGATTGATCTTGTCAACCTTGATGTGCTGAACGGAACTATTATTCTTGTGTTTGTAACTTGTATAGTAAGCTCCTTTGTGGTAGAACGGAACGCCCGCATTATTGCGCAACAGGTCAAACCTTCGAGCGATTCCGAACAGGAAATGGACGAAAACATCATGGTCGCCCTTTCCAATCCTGCTACTGCGCTGCCATTACTAGAACTTGCCATGGCCTGTCAGAACCCTGAACTTCCCGGGAATCTTTATGCAATTAGTATCGTGACCGATAATGATCCAGACGCATCGTCAACCCGCCGTGCTCGTCAAATCCTGCAAGATGCTGACAGAATGGCCGAAACCAAAGGCCGAAACCTAGAGAAAATCCTTCGGTATGATCTTAACATTGCCTCAGGGATTGTTTATGCAGCCCGCGAAAAGGAGAGCCGCGAAATCATCCTGGGATGGAATCCCGACCCACAATTTCTAGAGCGATTCTGGGGCGGAGTCCTTCCTTCGATTCTAAAGCAAAGCAGTCAGCAGGTCTTTATCCTGCGGGGTGCTGTAGATATTAAAGATTTCAAAGGGTTGAGCATATGGGTGCCCACCCACCTTCCGCTAGAGCCGGGTTTCTTGTTGTCTCTCAAATCCATTCAACATTTACATCGTTCAATGGGTGGTTCTTTGGATTGGTTTCTCGACGAACGCGAAGAAGCAATGCTCCGCCGATTACAAGCCGAAGGTATTACCCAAATTCCAGGCAATTTCCGTCGCCTAACACCGCAGGACGCAAGCACAGATCTTTCCCACGAAAATTCCAATCCTCTTAATCTCAGCAAAGTCATCCGAAAATCCTTCCTGCCCTATTGCACTTCTGTCGGACACCTACCATTACTCATCTGCCCTCGCGATGGCTCGATCTCCTACCATCCCGAATACGCTGAACTTCCCAACCATTTAGGGGCCACCGCTCTCTTGATACTTTATCCTTCCATCCCCTCTACCGAGCCTTTACAACGCCTTAATAATATCGAAAACGCATTACCCGAGGCCCTTCGTCGACAAATGGAACGCCTGCAAGATGCTGCTGACGCGCTCAAAGAGTGGATTCCGGATGTGTATAATAAAAAATACATTATTTAATTTTTCCACAAAGTGTTGTATTGTCCCTTTTCTTGGCCCTACTTTTGTCCTTGGAGTTGATACCGTTAAAACAAGGCGGAACCGAAAAGCCTCATGAGTAGGAAAACTTAAACCATTTTTATATGAAAAAATTTTTTTCATTGATTATCGCAGTGCTTTTGTTCACCGCAACAGGTTGGGCACAAAGTCGCCTGCCAGCGGCTGGGGATTACTCTATTGGCTTTAATGCGGCTCCATTGCTTAGATATGCTGGAAACTTATTTTCTGCCGGGGGCGACAATGAGGTCAATATGGCATGGCAAAATGAAAATACACTTATGGGGTCGTACTTCAAGTCAGCAAATCTTGCATACAGAGGTGGATTGGGTTT
>VHAW01000067.1 GCA_016872225.1 Sphingomonadales bacterium
GAGGAACCTGAGGAGGAACGGCTTGAACTTGAAGTAGATCCTGAAGAAGAGCGAGGAGCGCTATAGGAAGAGCGGGGTGTAGAATAGGTTGAGCGCGGCGAACTGGAAGAAGAACGCGGCGAACTGGAAGAAGAACGCGGCGAACTGGAAGAAGAACGCAACGAGCTGGAAGAAGAACGCGGCGAACTGGAAGAAGAACGCGGCGAACTGTACTCCGAACGGGGGGCTCGATACTCCGAACGGGGCGGGGTGTACGTTGAGCGGGGCGGGGTGTACGTTGAGCGGGGTGTGCTGTACTCCGAGCGGGGTGTACTGTACTCCGAACGGGGTGTACTATACTCCGAACGGGGGGCTCGATACTCCGAACGGGGTGTGCTGTACTCCGAACGGGGTGTGCTGTACGTTGAGCGGGGCGTGCTGTACGTTGAGCGGGGTGTACTGTACTCCGAACGGGGGCTACGCTCCGACCAAGAGCCCCCACGAACCCGATCATTTCCGTAAGTCCTTTCTATTCCCTTGTCGTAGTATGATGCACGACCCGTGCCAGCCTCCGAAAAACGATCTCTGTAAGAATAGTTACGTTCTCTGGGTGTGCCAGAAGGATTTCCAACATAACCTCCACCCGCTTGAGCTCTTTGGTCAACAGCTTCACGTTGGGTAGGCCGTTCCTGCGCATACGGTAATGAAAAAAGACGGCGTCCACGATGATTGTTGGAACCTGCATTGGCCACAACGGCATCCGAAGTAGAATTCCTCCAGTTACTATGGATCGCAGATACCCTGCTGATAAAATCACCGTGACGACGGGAGGTTCCGTTGACCCTAGCTTGGCCCCAAGGGGTCATCCGGTTACCCGATCCTGACCTCGCATTAATTTGATTCAGCCGATCCCTTCGAGGACCCGAGCGATAACGGGGTTGGACCTGAATCCAAACATAAGTATTTCCTCCCCAGCCGTTCCAACCTCCCCAACCCCATCGATTCCAGCCACCCCAATGATTCCACCCGCCATAGCCGAAGCCGTATCCTCCACCCCAGCCATTCCATCCTCCCCAACCCCAACCAGTACCCCATGGATTGTTCCAAGAATTCCATGGATTGTTCCAAGAATTCCATGGATTGTTCCAATATGCATAATAATTCCATCCACCGCCCCAGCTCCAACAGGGAGCATTCCATCCTATGCCGGGACCTATACCCCATCCCCATCCACCATAATTCGGGCTGTATAACCCTGGCAAAGAATTAGCATCCCATTGCCCATCCCTGTATCCGCGGCGGTAAGTCCTGCGGTAATCCGCAATACTTATCCCCATATCATCATCCACAAGACCATTGGCTTCGTCCCAGTCCTCCGATCCACGGGTATCGCCCAATCGGTCCCCGCGGCCGCGGTCTGCATTGCGCCGGCCATAGTCCGAACCGGCACGGTCCATACCCTCCTTGCGATCGACAGGACCCAACCCAGAGCCATTGGATGGAGCAGCCTGATTACGTTCCTCGTCTTCGGCATCAAAACCCCCGGCGATATAATATGTGTCCGAATTGTAATGATCATCAATCCCGGAAACCGTAAAGGACTGCCTGGAACAAGAAAATAGAACTGGCAATATCGATAACCACAGAATGGTCAACAAACTCAGGGGACTTTTCATGGCCAAAGAATTTAAAAGGCTAATTCAATGCAAATTTACTCTTCTATTTGTCGAAATTTTAGATAGATTTTCTATGATTAGGTTTAACGAAAAGGAAATGTTTTCAAGATTTGTACTCATGTTGAGCCATTTGGTATGTTTTTTTGCATAAAAACCGAAGGTTTTTGTTTTTCTTAATTTCCGATTAACTCCTCCTAATTGTTTTTTATTTGTTAACGTAAAATGGCCAAAGAAATTACCCCCCGTGCACAAGACTATGCCCAATGGTACCAAGACCTGGTGATTCGGGCGGGACTTGCAGATTATTCAGCCGTTAGAGGTTGCATGGTCATCAAGCCCTACGGCTTCGCCATCTGGGAAAGAATGCGGGATGCCCTGGATACCAAATTCAAGGCCACCGGTCACCAGAACGCCTATTTCCCCCTCTTCATTCCCAAATCCTTCTTCAGCAAAGAGGCCGCCCACGTGGATGGCTTCGCCAAAGAATGCGCCGTGGTAACCCATTACCGATTACGCAACGGGGCGGATGGGCAAATTGAGGTAGACCCTCAATCCAAATTGGAAGAAGAGCTTATCATCCGGCCTACCTCCGAAACCATAATTTGGAACAGCTACCGGGATTGGATTCAAAGCTACCGGGACTTGCCCCTGCTTATTAATCAATGGGCTAACGTGGTGCGGTGGGAAATGCGAACACGCCTTTTCCTGAGGACCACCGAATTCCTTTGGCAAGAAGGTCATACCGCCCATGCCACCGCGGAGGAAGCCATCCACGAAACCAAACAAATGCTGGATGTGTATGCGGATTTCGCGGAACAATGGATGGCCATGCCTATCATCAAAGGAATCAAAACCGAACAGGAGAGATTTGCGGGGGCAGTAGATACCTATTGCATTGAAGCTTTGATGCAGGATGGCAAAGCCCTGCAAGCGGGTACCTCGCATTTCCTAGGCCAAAATTTCGCCAAAGCTTTCGATGTTCAATTTGCCAATACCCAAGGAGGCAGAGAATATGTTTGGGCTACCTCTTGGGGGGTATCCACCCGCTTGATGGGGGCCCTGATCATGGCGCATTCGGACGACCAAGGCCTCGTTCTACCGCCTATGCTCGCTCCTGTTCAGGTAGTCGTGATCCCCATTTACAAAGGCACAGAGACTATCCCTGTCCTGCGCGATGCCTGCCAACACCTAGTCAACGAATGCCAAGCAGCAGGCCTTCGCGTCGAACTTGATGCGGAAGACAATGCCAGACCAGGATGGAAATTTGCGCACCATGAACTGCGTGGAGTCCCCGTCCGAATTGCATTGGGCATGAGGGATCTCGAAAATGGTACCGTGGAACTTGCCCGCCGTGATCTGCAAACCAAAAACACTGTTTCCAAAGAGGGAATTGGGAATTTCTGCAAACAATTAATGAACGAGATTCAGGAATCCCTCTATAACAAAGCCATGGATTACCGGAATGCTATGACCTTTGAAGTGGACACTTGGAAAGATTTTCAAACCCGTATTGAGGCGGGAGGGTTGATTGCTGCGCATTGGGACGGTACCAATGCGACCGAAACCTCGATCAAGGAAGCAACCAAAGCCACCATTCGGTGCATTCCATTGGATCAAAAACCCGAGCCAGGTCGTTGCGTTTATTCTGGGCAGCCTTCCGTAGGCAGAGTCCTATTCGCAAAAGCTTATTGATATTTCTCGATTCGCCCCCTTCGCCCAATACGTTTCATTCGTCAAAACTCACCCTATGACAACCGACTCTAAAGACCAACTCCTTGCGGAAGTGGCCGCTAAATCTTCCACTAAGCAGGCTATTTACCGCAATACCCTCCATCATTTTGAATCCATCAAAGGCATCCTTGCCGAATTGGCCGAGAGTTGGTCCTCGGTCATGAAGGTCCAAGACCCATCGGTAGAAATTGTTTTCAAAGACAAAAATAATTTTGAATGCGATTTCAAATTCTCAGGGGACACGTTATGCCTATGCATGCACACCAATGTTTTTACGTTTCCTCCCCAACATTTTGTACAAAAAAGCGCACGGGTTATTTCTGATCCTATGCTAGGTTATTTCGGACAAATTCAAATCTACAATTTTCTATCCGATAGCTTCAAATACAACAGATTAGCGGACGAAGGGTTGTTGTTAGCGCGAATCTTTGTGGATCGAGATAGTCATTTTTTTGTGGAAGGAAAACAACAATTTGGCTTTCTCTATAACGATGTTCAAGAACAAATCCTAAACAAAGAGGTTTTGTTGAAAATCCTCCTGCAATCGGTACAATATTGCCTGGATCTGGATTTGATGGTGCCCCCTTACGAGCAGGTAAATTCTGTGGCATTGGGTCAGTTTCTAATGGAAAACGGAAGTTCAGGCCATAAAACCGCCAAACGCCTGGGCTTCATGTCCGAAAGCTGATTGGAATAATCCAACGACGCGGAGATCCCTACTCCTGCAAAATCTCAAATTCGCGGTTCTCTAATCACCCAGTCGTTCAAAGCGTTGATAACGGTACCGTAAGCCAGATGCGCTTATTTGCCAATCCCCCGATTCCACAACCATCCAATAATTTAGGTTAATTTCAAAGCGGGCTTGGGCTTCCGGCCAATGGCCGTCCACCTCGGTTCGCTCGATAAAATGGGCGAATCCCTCCATAACATGATATATCTCGGCACCACCGATCACCCATACCGGATCAGGCCAATCGCATAGAGATATGGCCTGCTGGGGACTATCTGCCCAATGACATTGGTGAAAATAGTCTGGTAATTCACCGTTCTGATCGGCATGGCAAAGCGAATTGCTCTTTTTGGACATCACTACCATTTGCCTTCCAGGCAATACCCGACCGATGCTCAAAAGCGTTTTGCGGCCCATAATGCAAGAGTGTCCCATGGTCAATGCCTTGAATCGAATCAAGTCTTCTGAAAGATGCCATAACAAAGAGGCACCATCCCCAATGGCTCCATCCAAGGAGGAAGCCAAGAGCAGGCCTACAGACCGAATTGGTTGAACATTGGTCATCCTTGGTGACTTTGGGCAGAGATCATACCGCTACCGTAGCTTTGATGGCCGGATGGGGATCATACCCATCCAAGCAGATGTGTTCGTACCGAAAATCATTGATCTCGCGGATGGAAGGGTCCAAATGCAAGTTCGGCAGGGACCGTATATCACGACTCAACTGGAGGCGTGCCTGCTCCTCATGATTCGAATACAGATGGGCGTCTCCCATCGTATGAACCAATTCGCCAACATTCAAGCCGCAAACCTGTGCCACCATGTGCGTGAGCAAGGCATACGACGCAATATTGAAGGGCACCCCCAGAAAAACGTCCGCGCTGCGTTGATACAATTGACAAGATAATTTTCCTTCCGCTACATAAAATTGAAAAAAGCTATGACACGGTGGCAAGGCCATCTTGGGAATATCACTGACATTCCAAGCGGACAAAAGCAATCTTCTGGAATCCGGATTGTTTCGAAGCTGAAGGATAAGTTCAGCCAACTGATCTGTTTCCTTCCCGTCAGGGCCAAGCCAGCGACGCCATTGCTTGCCGTAAACAGGGCCGAGTTCGCCGTTAGCATCCGCCCATTCGTCCCAGATACTCACCCCGTTTTCTTTCAAATACGCAATGTTGGTAGATCCACTGATGAACCACAATAATTCATGAACCACCGATTTGAAATGCACCTTTTTGGTGGTGATCAAAGGGAATCCTGTCTGCAAATTAAAACGCATTTGCGGTCCAAAAATGCTCCGAGTACCTGTGTTAGTGCGGTCTTCTTTACGGATGCCTTCGGCAAGGATTTTCGCGAGCAAATCGTGATAAACTTTCATAGCAATTGCAAAGAATCAAATTCGTATAAAATTAACAAGCTAATGAGCTGCAGCCATGTATACCACATACTTTTGGTCAAAAAACTTATCCTTCAGGTAATCCCGAACAGCGTATATCTCATAGGACTTACCGGTCTCATGTAACTCTTCTCCAAGGCCTCCATCAGGATCGCCACCTTTGAGGACAAGCCAGCCATTGGGTTTACTGCCCCGCGATTGCTTGGAAATCAAGGCCTCGGTCCACTCAACCAACAGTGCCATCCGAGCTACAGCCCTTGATACGGCAAAATCAAAGGGCCCAGCAAGGTTCTCCGCTCGACCATGGATCGCTTCCAGATTTTGGAGCCCCAATTGAGACGCAATATCCCGAACTACTTTGATCTTTTTGCCAATGGAATCCACGGCAACCCACTGAACATCCGGAAACACAATGGCCAGTGGAATGGAAGGAAATCCTCCACCGGTTCCAATATCAAGCACCCGCATTCCCGGCTGAAAAGTCATCACCTTGGCCAGAGCAAGGCTGTGCAACACATGATGAATAGCCAAGGCGTCTTCATCCTTGCGAGAAATAACATTGATTTGGGAATTCCATGCTCTATACAATTCAGGGAGCATGTCCAGAGCCTTGCATTGGCTAACCTTCAATTCTGGAAAACATTGCAACCAATCTACCGAAGGGAGCATGTTTTGAGAGGCGGTTCCTGAACCGAAGCACATAATGTTATCCTCCAAGGCTACCACCTGGCTTTGGAGGGTTGGGTAACAGACATCGCCCATACGGTTCTTAAAAGAAGATTCTTAAGGTCAAGGAGAGGCAGTACCGGTATCAGGCTAGGTTGCTTGAATCGAACTGCCGCCCATGCCAAAGTGCTCCACCGATATACCCACAATAAAACCCAAGGCGCTGAATATCCCAATGGCCATAACCATCCCAATGCAGGCCATGCTACCATCATCCACAAAGTGATTCCGTACAGCGCAATTCGGAATTTATGTGCAAACTTGAGATATGCAGCACTGCTCACGTGGCGTCTCTTTTGATTGAACCATACACCCCAGGTGGGTGCCGCTTCGGTATAGGTCCATGCTTCCGGTTGAAGGCAAACCTTCACATTGCTTTGGGTTGCCGCCTGATTCACGAACAACCCATCATCACCCGATATATGCTTAAGGTGCGCAGTGAATCCTTTGTGATAAAAAAACAAATTGCGTAGGTAAGATAGATTTCCTCCTCTTCCCATAAATGCCTGACCAACAAAGGCATGACCATAACATTGCAAGTTGGTGAACAGGGCGTCGTATTGCTGGAACCATCCCAAGATTCCCCTGGTTTTCTCAAGCTGAACATGCCCGAGCACCAATTCCGTAGGATCTTTGTAAGTGCTTTGGATCAAGGACAACCACTGCTCGCTTGCAGGCCTGCAATCTGCGTCAGTAAAGATCAAATATGAATTCGATGAGGCCTTTATTCCTAAAGTAAGGGCGAACTTTTTGCCGGTTGGATATTTGTCTTGTTCTTCGACAGAAACAATTTTGAGTCGCGGATAGACTTCGGAAAATTCCTTGAGAACTAATCCAGTATCATCCCAACTGCTGTCATTAACCACAATGACTTCGTAATCCGGATGATCTTGGGCCATCCACAATGGAATGTTACGGCGAAGATTATCTGCTTCATTCCGGACAGCCACAATAAGGCTCACGGCCTTGGAGAGATCCTTTCGGCCATGGTTTACTTTGCCCTTCAGCATGACCGACCACCAATACCGATGAATGTAATACAAATGCCAAAGTCCGGCCGCCGCAAAAAACGTCCACCAGGGAAAATTCACAATCATTTCGGGCATAAGGTGCGAAATTAGAAGTCTCAGCCGAATTTTGGCCTGAGATTATCCACCCGTTGTCCACATGCCCCCGGTCACCGAAACTTACTCGTTGAGCTGCCCCCATGCAGAGACAGGTTTTGAACTGATCCGCAAGGATGGTTCATCGTCCGCAAGGGCGGGATTGCTCCAAACGGCTCATGGCGTGGTGGAAACGCCTTTGTTCATGCCGGTGGGGACACAGGGCACCGTCAAAGGAATTAGCAGCGGAGAGCTCAAGGACAGCATTCAGGCTAGGATTGTTTTGGGCAACACCTACCACTTGTATTTACGACCAGGTACCGGGCTTCTAGAAGAGGCAGGGGGCCTACATCGCTTTATGCGATGGGACGGACCCATCCTTACCGACAGCGGAGGTTACCAGGTTTTTTCTCTTGCCGATCGACGACGAATTCGGGAGGACGGTGTAGAATTCGCAAGCCATATTGATGGCTCTATGCATTTGTTCAGCCCCGAGGCTTCTATGCGCATTCAGCGATTTATTGGAGCAGATTTCTGTATGGCCTTTGACGAATGCACCCCATACCCATGCACCCACCGAGATGCTCGTCAAAGCATGGAACTGACCCACCGCTGGTTGGACCGTAGTTTGGAGGCCTGGATGCAAACCAGGCCCTTGTACGGGTATCCTCAAAGGCTCATCCCCATCGTTCAGGGCTCGACATACTCTGACCTTCGGCTCGAATCCGCTCGCTTTATCGCAGAACGTGCCTCTCACGGTTGCGCCATAGGCGGCCTCAGCGTAGGCGAGCCCATCGAGGATATGTACCGCATGACCGAAGAAATCACCTCCATTTTGCCAGAAAATCAATTCCGTTACCTGATGGGGGTAGGAACCCCGGCCAATATCCTGGAAAGTATCGCACGCGGTGTGGATCTCTTTGATTGCGTCATGCCATCCAGAAATGCAAGGAACGGCATGCTCTTCACATGGCACGGTATCATTAACCTTCGAAACCGCAAATGGCGTAGTGACTTAAGCCCCCTTGATCCAGAAAGTTCGCTGGCTGAGGACCGCCTCTATTCCAAGGCCTATGTGGCCCACCTCTTTCAATGTCATGAAATGTTAGGACCCAGGCTTGCGACACTTCATAATTTGCATTTCTATTTGGAACTTACCAAGGTCGCTAGGGAACAAATTTTGACCGGGAACTTCGCGCAATGGAAGACCGCCATCTTACCCCAACTGACGCATCGCTTGTAAGCCAGGGCAACCTTTATTCTTCTCCCTAAAAGAATTGATTCAAGAATCGTCTTGGAGAGGAATTGCGATTTATTAATCGCCGTAGATTGATTTCCCTTAATGATTCTTACACCAAAAAGGCGTCCCTTGCGAGACGCCCTTTCGGAATTGATTGACTAAGTCGATACGGTTGGTTTCGGAATGAAACCAAAACGATATGCTTTAGGGCCGCACCACCAATGTTGAGCGTTCAACGCGGGCAATACCCTCACCGGCGTTCCAAAGCAGCTCCACCGAATAAGAACCTGCAGGAACAGCATTCAAATCCATGCGAAGCGTTTGGGTGCCTTGAACAGGGCTAACCATAGTCACCACCCTACCGGCCAAATCCCGAACGATTACCTCCGAAGGCGTGGTTTGTGCATTAGCCCAAGTGAGGTGAAGTTCTCCTGCACTTGGATTCGGGAACATGGTGATTGCATTGGTCGAAGCCTTTAACGAAGGAAGCCTTAAATTACCCGCAATCTCCTGACCCCATACGTCGGTCAACGCACTGAGTCCACCCAAACGAAGCGCC